>CALJLX010000321.1 GCA_937982495.1 uncultured Desulfuromonas sp. | reverse complement strand
GCGCCGGGCACCGGTGAAGGTCAGGGCGCCGCCGAGACCGATGGCGAAATTCATCCGCAGCGCCTCCCGGGCCGACTCGGGACTGCCGGAAAAGGCGTGGAAGATGCCCCCCACCCGCTGCGCGCCTTCATCCCGCAGAATTTCCAGGGTGCGCCCCAGGGCCTTGCGACAATGAATCAACAGCGGCCGCCGCGCCGCCACCGCCAGACGCACCTGGTCGCGAAAGGCCCGTTCCTGCTCGACCGGTGAGGGGGAAGCGAGCGTTCCGTCCAAACCGATCTCCCCAACCGCCACAGACCCATCGAGAAGACACGCCAGGGCGGCGGCGCTCTCTTCGTTCCAGTCCGCCGCCGCCAGGGGATGCACCCCCGGCGCCGCCAAGGCTTCCGGAATGTTCGCGACCGTCGCCAGCAGCGCCGGCCAACCGGCGGGATCGACTCCGGGCACGACCCAGGCGCCAACGCCGACGGCCCGCGCCTGGTCGAGTTCCTCTTCCAGGCGCGCGCGCAGGGGGGAAAAATCGAGATGCGCATGGGTGTCGAAAAAAAACGGCGAGGCGGTCTCCATTTTTCGATGCTAACACAGCCCATCTTTCGGCGAAAGGTTCGTCGCTTTCCAAGAAAAGCGCTCAAGATAAATGCCTTGTCACGGCCGCCATTCTGTGCTATCTGGCAAGACACTGATTTTTCATGGAAAGCGCCAACAGAACCGGGGAGGACCTATGCCGGAAGAGAGTTTCAGCAGAATCTCCTATCTTCGTAAACTCTTTTATCTGACCCATTTCGTCGGGCTGGGAGCCGGGCTTCTCGTCTCCCTGACGACCGCGCCCCTGCTCGCCGAGGAGACCTCCTTCCCCCTCTTCTTCGCCGCCTGTCTGATCGGCGGCCTGCTGCTGGCCACCGCCATGTTCCGCCTGGGGCGGCTGACCCTGAAAAAACAGCTGCGCCATCAGATCGACCGCCTGCGTCCCTTGGTCGGCGACATCGTCATCGCCGACGAGAGCGTCGAAGCTCTGGATGAAGCGTTGACCGCCGCCGTCGATCGGGCCGACGGCTTGGTCCGCCGGCTGCTGGGAACCACCGACCAGTTTCTCCCCCATCACCGGGAACTGACCGAGCTCAGCCGCTTCCTCTCAGAACGATTCAAGGAGGGGATCGAGGCGGCCATCCACGCCCGTCAGGACATGCAAACGATGGAGGGACGCCAGCAGGAGGTCATCCGACAGGTCGAATCCCTGAGCGAAAAGACCCAGGATGAAGCGGCCTGGTCGCGGGAACTCTCGGCCTCCCTGGCGGAGATGAGCGGCGCCATGGAGCATTCGACGGCCAAATTCC
>CALJLX010000320.1 GCA_937982495.1 uncultured Desulfuromonas sp. | reverse complement strand
CGGCGTAGCGCATGCCGTTATAGCGCCCTTCGTAGCCGTCGTCGCTGCGAATCCGCTCGAAGGGCAAGGGCTCGGGCAGGTTGAAAGGGGCATGGTTGGAAAGGGTGAGGATGCTGCCGAAGAAGGGGCCCTGCGCCGCCAATTCACGGAATTCCCTATTGGCCCGGGTGTAGACGTCGTAATCGGAAACGCCCCAGACGGGATCGACGAAGGTCGGATCGACGTAATCCTCGGTGCCGACGAAACGATCGATGCCGTGCTGACGGAGAAAGCCCTCCTTGTTGTCCCAGGAAAGCAGGCCGTTGTAGAGAAAAACCGACTCGTAGCCGCGCCGGTGCAGCAGGGTCGGCAAGCCGGAGAATTCCTGGTTGGCCTCCATCATCTTCATCAGATATTCGTAGCCAGGCAGATTGGGAAAGGAAGTGAGCGTGGCGTAGACCCCCTGATGGGTGTGGGTGCCGTTGGAAAAAGCCCGCTCGAAGAGGATGCCCCCTTCCGCCAGCCGGTCGAATTCGGGAGTCAACGGCCGGTCGGCGCCCAGGGCGCCGACGAAGCGGGCGGAAAAACTCTCCATGAGGATGACCACCACATTGAGCGGCCGACCGTCCCCCAAGGGCGCGGCTTGAGGTTCGGCGCGCAACAACGGATGGTTCTCATCCGTCAACGACGTCTCGCCGGGCAACGCCAGCATGGCGCGACTGGTGGCCAGCGCCTCGTCGGCCGGAAGCGACTTGGTCCAGAAGGCTTGCTTGCTGTAGATTTTGTCCCAGCCGCTGCGCCCCAGGGTAAAGAGGCCGTTCAACGCCAGATGGTTGGCGAAGGTCGATTCGGAAAAAAAGGCGTCACCCCAGCGCAACGGCTCGCCGGTGATACCCCCGCGCAGGACCACGACCATCGCCGCCAGGGCCAGGGTCGTCCCCATGATCCGCAGCAGGGCGTTGCGGGGCGAGCCGGCCTCCGGCGGCGCGGCGAGACAGCGGCGAAACAGCCAGCACAGAACCACGGCCATAACCGCCGCGAACAGCAGCCAGAGGAACGTGTAACGAACCACCGGGTAGCCTTCCCAGATCATCTCCCCGACAATTTTGGGATGGCTGAGATATTCGTAAACCAGGGCGTTGTAGCGGCTTTCGAATTCCCCGTAGAATTCGGCCTCGGAGATTCCGAGCAGCAGCAACGCGGCGGTCAAGATTCCGAAACCGAGGACGATGCGCCCGCGCCGACGCTGGGACAGCCCGACCAGCAGCAGAAAGAGCGGGATCAGCAAGTAAGAGGCGACGGCCAGATCGAAGCGCGCGCCGACCAGAAAGCTTTTCAGCAACTCACCGGTCGCCACATCCTCCGCCAAATTGACGTTACGCACCAGCAGCACCAGACGCAGGGCGGCGAAGAGTCCCGCCAACAACAAATAAAGCCCGGCGATGAAGCGCGCCTCGCCGGAAAAAATGTCGGAAATTTTGTGTAACATCTGCTTCATGCGGTCATCCTCTCACGGCGATTTTTCCAGACTTGACCCTGGACCTACTTTATCGGAAAAAAACCAAACATACAGTCCCAAACTGACCGTCCAGCAGATCGCCGCGGTCCACAAATTATGCGAAGCGAAGTGCGCCCCGCGCGCCACCTGCCCGAAACCGAACACCGCCCCCAGCAACACCCCCGCGCCGAGACCGGCCAGAGCCCGAGCCTTGCGCCGCGCGACAAAATAGAGCCCCATCAGGGAAAAACCGCCGGAGGCATGTCCCGCCGGGAAACATCGCCCCGGCCCGCATTCCGCCGGTGGCTCGGCGAACAATCCCGCGTAGGGGACGGACCCCCCGTAGCGATCGTAATCCCAGGGGCAATGCCGATTGCTGAGTTGTTTACCCAGCGCCACCAGTCCGGTACTCAAGCCGATGCACAGGCAGAGAAAGAGCGCCGGATTCCGCCAACGCCGCCATGCTCGACGAGCAAACGAAGCGGCATAGGCCAGCAGGGCCGAAATCCCGATCAGCAGGATCAGATATTTCCCCCCGGTGTGGATGAGGCCGCCGGCCCACCAACTGCGTTTGTAGGGCCAGCCTCCCGACAGCGGATCGTAGAACGGATCGGACAGACGTAAATCCCAGTCGGTTACGGCGAAGAGCCAGGCCAGCACCGCGAAGATCCCGAAGGGCAGCATCCCGTGCCGCCACCAAAAACGCACGTTGAATTTTTTGTACACGGTCACTGGTAACGATGGGCTTTGAACAATTCAAAGGCTGTCTGGTAATAGGCGGTCGCCCGGTCCACCAGGGCCGGGTCTTCTGGAATCGTCGCCAGTTGGTCGGTCCGCGCCTCGTAGCGATAAAATTCCTTGCCGCTCTGGAGTCCAAGCACCACCATGGCGTCGTTCTCGATGAACGCCACGTCGTGATTGTGGTTCATCAGGATGGGATGCCCGGCGCCGG
>CALJLX010000319.1 GCA_937982495.1 uncultured Desulfuromonas sp. | reverse complement strand
GCAAGAACCTCGACCAGAAGACCCGCGACGGCCTCGACCGCCTCTTCAGCCTGCTGCGCCGGGCGCCCGACGAACTCGACGGCCAGGCCCTGCGGGAGATCCCCCGGCGACTGGGGCTGATGCACGAAGCGCAACTCGGCTCCGGGCAGACCGAGGCCGCCCGCGAAACGCTGAAGAACGCCCTCGGCCAACTGCAGCAGGGCCGCGCCCAACTGCGCCGGGAGCTGACCAACCACCTGGAACCGCTTTTCGCTTCGCTTCTCACTCTTCCGGAGCAGTTGGGCGCGGCCCCAACCGCCGCCGGCCGCCCGGCTCCGCAATCTCCCGCCCTGGCCGCCGTGCTGCGGCCGCTGCTGCGCCTGGCCCAATCCCTGCCAGAAACGCCCGCTCGGGCCCAGGCGCCCGCCACGCCCCCAACGGCGCCCGACTCCGTCCGAACCGCGGCCCTGGCCCGGGAATTCACTCAGGCGCTGGGGGATTATCTGCGCCCCTTCGCCGGGCAGACCGCCGCGCCCCTGCAACGGCTGGAGGAGGCCACGCGCGCACTGGCGGCGCCCCCCGCCGAGGCCCCGGTGCTGCGGGAAGCCGCCCAGCAATTCTGGAACCGACTCGCGGGCGCTCCGACCACGCCCGAGGCCGGACAGGCGCTGACCCGTCTGGCCGAGCAATTGCTGCAACCGGCGCCGGCGATGGACGACAGGTTTTTGCGGGATCTTCCCCGGCAACTCGGCCTGACCGGCGAAGGGCGGGGAAACGCGGCCCTCGCCGACCGGCTCGACCGCCTCGCCCAAGGTCTCGGCCGACTGCCCGAAGTCCTGGGCACACCGGAGAGAATCGGCACCTTTCTCGATCGCCAACCCGCGGCTTTGGCGGCGGTACTGCGGCCGCTCTTCCGTTTCGCCGCTTCCGGCCCGACCTCGGCCACGATCACGGCGGCGCCGGGCCTGCCCCCGGCAACCGTCGGCACGACGCCGACCGTGGGTATCCCGGTTCTGCCTCCGGCCGAGATCACCGCCACCACCCAGGCGTTCGTCGAAGCACTGCGCGACTACCTGCGCCCCTTCGCGGCAATCACCGACGCCTCCTTGGAAAGGATGGCGGAACAGTTGGCCTTACTCCCCCAGATGCCCGCCGCCCCTTTCGATCAGGCCCTGGCGGCGCTCGGACAAAAGCCCACAGGCAAGGATCTGCTCGGCGCCCTCTTCCATCTGCTGCGCGGCACGCCGGAGCGCCTCGCCGAAGGCTCGGCCGAGAATCTGACCCGACAACTCGGCGAGGCCCTCGGCAAAAGTCTCTACCAGGAACTCGACCGTATCGAGCAGCGCCAGGAGGAAAGCCTGCGCCACCTGGAGCTCTGGCAACTCTGCCGCTCGCGCCTCGGCGAGAACGACGGCACCTTCGTCCCGTTACCGCTACCCTTTCTCGACAACGGCTTTCTCGTCGCCCGGCGCCGGGAATCCGCCGAAGAAAAGGGTGCGGAAGGAGGGAGCGAAACCTTCACCCTCTCCCTTTTCCTCGACCTGCGTAAACTCGGCTGCGTGCAGATCGATCTTCTCTATCAAAAGCAGGAGCTGTTCGTGCGCTTCCATTGCCAGGATCCGGAAGCGGCCCAGGCCTTTTCCGCCGCCCGGGAAGAACTCGGCGACAGCCTCGGCGGCATCCCCCTCGCCACCGTCGCCGTCGGCGTCGGCGCGGACAGCCCCGACCGTGCCCTGATCCGCGAGATCATCCCCGCCGAGCGCAGCCTGCTCGACGCCCGCGCCTGACCTCAAGGGAGTTTCCCCATGCGCCACCTTTTTCCCCTCGTTGCGGCGACCGCTATTCTCGCCCTGACCGCGCCCGCGCCTGTTACCGGCAACGACGGCCTCTACTGCCTGGGAGCCGATTATCTGGCCTATCAGCTGCGACAGCCGAGGGAAACGAGCCGGCAACAGTTGACGGTGGTGCGCCTCGACCCTCTTCTCGGGATGATCGAAACCCGGACTCAAGAGATCGAGGCATTTCCCGTTCTCGGCATCCGCTGCCTGAAAGAGGGCGTCGACCTGCTCGCCTGGGATCGTATCCGCCGCTTCGACCTGAACAATGCCGACGCGGCGGCCCCCGTGCGGGTGGAGCCCGAGCCGGAAGACTCCCTGCTGCCCGATTTTTCCGAGGAATCACTCAAAAGTACCGCCGGCGCGAAGCGGGAAGTCCCCCTGAAAATCGCCGAAGGACGCTTCACTTTGGTAATCGCGGGCGAAGGTCCGAGACTGCGCCACGACCACCCCGACGGCAGCCGGACCGAGATTCCCCTGCCCACCCCCTAGCGCCGATTACGCCCCCCAATTCGGCACTTATCCATTTACAGCCGGACACAGTGGGGCTAAAATGCAAATTATTGAATTTGAATGCCATGCCATGGAGAGAGACCAACTCTTGTCGCAACGGAGGGAACTATGAAAGTATTGTCGTCACTGCTGCTTTATCTGCTGCTCTGCGCCGGATTCGCCCACGCGGGCACGGAGAACGATCTTTTTTCAACCTTCGCCTTCGGCGATCCTCCCCGGGCAGACATGCTCTGCCTCGCCGGACCCTGCGCCACCGGGGAAATCGCCGTGACCCACCGCGCGCCGGCCCAGGCGGTGGCCTACTACAAGAAATCCAGCGACCTGACCCACTTCGGCGGGGTGGAAATTTCTTCCCCGGTCTACGGCTACTCCCAGGGGGAGCTCTTCCAGGTCTTTTTCAGGCTCCTTGGTGGCGATGAGGAGGGGGAACGACTGGTCGACGCCTTCATCGACAGCCTGCGGCAACGCCAGGCGGTGACCCTGCTCCATGACTATTTCGATGCCGACCGCCCGGGCGAGGCCCACCACAACCGCGTCTATCTTCTCGACAACGGCTACCTGGTCAGCGCAAGCCGTACCCAGGAGGACGGCCGCTGGCAGCCCCCCTATATCCGCCTCTACGAGCCGCGCCGCATGGATCAGGTGCGGCTGGCCTTGAACCCCGATTACAGGTCCCATGGCTACTGAACCCTACGATTTCTCGCGCTGCAAGCTCTGCGGGGCGGCGGCCGCCGCCCCGCGCTACCGGCTGAAGGCCACCACCATCCAGGTCTGCGCCGCCTGCGACTTCCACTTCATCAGCCA
>CALJLX010000318.1 GCA_937982495.1 uncultured Desulfuromonas sp. | reverse complement strand
CCGATCTTTTCGCTGTTGAACTGGTCCTGGTCGAGGGCGAGCTTGTTGTAAAGGGAGTTGAGCCGGCTCTGGACCCCCCGGCGGCTGAGGTAGCGGCGCTGGGCGATGAGGTTGTCGGTGAGGCCGAGGGCGATGTCGAGCAGGGCTTCGAATTCGATGTCCGACAGGGCGGTCTGGCTGTGTCCGGCGCGTCCCTGCACCTTGCGCACCTCGGGATCGATCCAGCACTGGTCGTCGAGCAGGACGGTGCGGATGGCCGAGGCGATGCGCTCCTTGGTGTTGGATTTGAGGATGTAGCCGTAGACCGTCTCCGGCGGGACGATTTTCGACAGGGCGCGCACGTACATTTCATCCTTGTACTGGCTCCAGAAGACGATCCGTGCCGTCGGTTGCCGTTGCCAGAGTTCCCGGGCGAATTCGATGCCGTTGAGTTCCGGCATCTGGATGTCGCTGATGATCAGCGGGTTGGCGCGGCCCAGGGCCAGATCGAGAGCGACCTGGCCGTTGTGCGCCCGTTCCACGCGACACTCGACTTCCAGCCCGTGCAGCAGTTGATCGAGGAATTCGAAATCCTTGGGATTGTCTTCGGCGATCAGGATATCCAATGGCGGCATAAGGTCAGGCTCCTTGCCCGGCGGCGGGCAGCGGCAGGATCAGTTCGAAACGGGTTCCCGAGGTGAAGCGGGACGGTCCCCAGGAAACCTCGGCGCCGGCGGTCTTGGCGCGTTCGCGGATGTTGTAGAGCCCCCGGTGTCCCGAGGCGGGAACCGCGCGGGGATCGAAGCCGGTGCCGTTGTCTTCGATGGAGAGAATCAGCTCGTTTTCCCGGCGGTCGAGATTGACTTCGTAGCGGGAGGCCTGGGCGTGCTTGATGACATTATGGATGGCCTCCAGGGCGATGCGGTAGAGGGCGAGGCGCGCGGCGCGCGACAGCGGCAGAGTGTCGACCCGGGGGGAAATGTAGAGGTGATAGGGGGGAAGGTCGGGCTTGTTCAGGTGCCGCTCCAGGTGCGATTCGAGGGCCGGTCCCAGACCGAGAATATCCAGGGTCTGCGGATGGAGATTGTCCATCACCTCGCGCAGATTGCCGATGGCCCGGCGCAGGTCTTCCTCGATGCGCGCCACGCCGTTTTTGCACTCCCCCTCGCAGCGCACGTCCTGAATGCCGCGCAGCACCGAGGCGAGGTCGGCCAGGGTCTGGTCGTGGATATCCATGGCGATGCGCCGCCGTTCCTCCTCGGCCCCTTCCAGCAACTTTTCCGTTCCCACCACCCGTAGCAGGCGATCGGTCATGTGGTTGATGGCCAGGGCCAGGGCGTCGAGCTCGTCGTGGACCTGGGCCGGGGCCGGCGGCGGGGTGAGATCCCCGGCGGCGATGCGGCCGGCGCCGTCGGAGAGTTCCTTGACCCGGCGCAGGATGCCGCGGCCGAAATACATGGAGAGAAAGATGCCGACGACAATCGCCGAGCCGAGAACGACGATGGAGACGAAGGCGGTATGATCGACCAGTTCGTCCACATCCTGGCTGTGCAGGCCGCGCAATTTTTCCCGCTGGCGCTGGATCAGTTCGGATAGGGAGCTCAGCTCGGGACGGAGCATGACGATAGCGGCGTTGAAGCGGTCCACGTCGATACCGAGCTCCGGGTCCAGGTCGGCGACCGCCTGGCGCAGCAGGGTGCGGGACTGCTCGGGCAACGGCAGGATCTGGAGGATGCGACCGGTGGCGCCGTCCAGGTGCTCGTAGAGGCCGTTCAACTCCCGAAGCAACGCACGTCGACCAGCGGCTCGCCACCCAGTTGCATGAGGAGGGAGTGCATCCGCTGGGTCGCCAGTTCCGCTTCCGCCAGGGCGACGAAGACCGTTCCCAGGTTGCGGGCTTCCTGGCGCTTGCGGGAGAGATCCCAGTAGGTGTACTGCAAGAAGCCCAGGAGCAGTGCCATCAGCAGCAGCACCGCGGCCGGGGCGAGAATGATCTGGTGTTTGAGAGTCAGGCGCATAGCTGAAAAAGTATCACAGGGCCTCGCGGAATACACTGTGTAAATACACAGAACCATTAGCGCCGGGAGCAGGATTTTGAATAAGGTAAATCGTCGTACCAGACATAAATATCGATTGACAAGACGTTAGCTCGTGATAATTTATAACCGTTTATGTCTTACATTGTGAGTCCATTCCGGACCCCCAACCCCAAGGAGGCCATATGATCAAGAAGTTGCCGCTTTTGCTGTGTCTGTCGTTGTTGACGACGGGTGCCCTTGCCGCCCCGCCGCCGGTTTTCGACGTCGACCGGGAATTTTATCCCTACTATCCGTCGCTTATCAAATACGAGAAGAGCGCCGCCGAATTCACCCCCCCGGAAGTCTGCGCCGAATGTCACGCCAAGCAGTACGAGGAATGGACCGGCTCGATTCATGCCCTGGCGTTCAAGGATCCCGTCTACCAGGGGGAGCTCAACCTCGCGGTGAAGGCCGTCGGCCATGAGATTTCCCGCCAGTGCGAAGGCTGCCATTCCCCCGCCGGCGTCGTCACCGGCGAGATCAAGGGCCCCGGCCTCAAGGGTTTGAGCCCGATGGCCCTGGCCGGGGTTTCCTGCGATGTCTGTCACTCCATCGTCGGCACCACCCATTGGCAGACCCCCAGCCACGAACCGCAAAACGGCTCTTTCATCCTGCGTCCCGGGGTCGATACTCCGGAAGGGCCGCAGCTGAGAAAGATGGGGCCCTTGGCCGTGTCGGACGACTGTGGCATGGGCTTTCATGAATGCGAAGAGTCTTCCCTGCACCTGCAGGCCGATCTCTGCGCCGGCTGTCACCAGGTCTACCATTACGATAAGCACTTCCCCCTCGAAGCCACCTATCTCGAATGGAAACACGGCGCCTACGCGCAGAAGACCATCCTCTGCCAGGATTGCCACATGGTCGATCTCGAAACCTTCAAACGCACCGCCGACGAATTCAAGAAGCCCGAGCGCCATGAATACCGCCATTATTTCAACGGTGCCAACTATCTGCTCTACTATCTGGCCGCCGGCGCGGCCACGAAGGCCGGTGACGAGGCCCTGGCCGCCAATATCATGAA
>CALJLX010000317.1 GCA_937982495.1 uncultured Desulfuromonas sp. | reverse complement strand
CGCGGCGAGTTGTTCGCGGAGGTGGAGGATGTGTTCCCCCCAGTAGCGGATGGTGTTGAACCAGGGGAAGTGGGCGGGAAAGGCGGGGTCGTCCCAGCGGCGGGCGAGCCAGGCGCTGTAATGGAGCATCCTCAGGGTGCGCAGGGCTTCGATCAGGCGCAGTTCGGCGGGACGGAAATCGTTGAATTCGCCATAACCTTCGAGCAGTTCGGCGAGCTGGGCGGTCTGCCGGGGGCGGTCGCCGGAGAGCATCATCCACAGATCCTGCACCGCCGGGGCCATGCGCGCATCGTCGAAGTCGACGAAATGGGGCGCCTGATCGCGCCAGAGGATGTTGCCGACGTGGCAGTCGCCGTGGGTGCGGATGCAGCGGGCGTCGACCTCGGCCAGCAGGGCGTCGACGGCATCGAGCAGGTCGGCGGTGATGGCCTGGTAATTGGCCCGGTATTCCGCCGGCATGAAACGCTCGGCGATGAGCGCCGCGCTGTCGCGGCCGAAACTTTGGCAGTCGAGACGGGGCCGCTCGCGAAAGGGGCGCAGGGCGCCGATGCGGTGAATGCGGCCGAGCAACCGGCCGAGAATGAGCAGATTGTCGAGATTGTCCAGCTCCGGCGCGTGTCCGCCTTTGCGCGGGTAGAGGGAAAAACGAAAATCGGCGAAATGAAAGAGGCTCTCCCCGGCATCGTTACGCCGGGGCGCGACCACCGGCAGTTCGTGTTCGGCCAACTCGAAGCAGAACCGGTGCTCTTCGCGGATCTGTCCGTCGCTCCAGCGCTGGGGCCGGTAGAATTTGACAATCAGGGGCTGATCATCCTCGATGCCGACCTGATAGACGCGGTTTTCGTAGCTGTTCAGGGGGAACGTGCGGCAGTCGCAGCGAAAGCCGAGGCTTTCCACGGCATCCATGACTAGGCTGGGAGTGAGTTTTTGAAAGGGATGAAGATTCGTTTCCGACATGAGGGCTCCACGCAAAGGGAGCGTGCAGCATAGCACCGATGGCGGCGTCCGGCCCAGGTAAAAGCTCGCCGGCGGCAAGGCGGACTTGCATTCATGCGCTACTTTGGGGATGATAGGGGCAGGTTAACGCCGGACATTTCGGCACCGACAGCCGTCCTCTCCCGAACAGGCAAATTCGCAATGGAAATCATTCCCCCGACCTCCGTCCCCCTGATGCCTCACGAAGTCCCGGCCGTCACGCCGGTTTCGCGGGAAGAGCGACAGCACGACCTGCTGCTGCATCAGATGATCCGGGCGACGGTCGAGGAGGGGGGGCAGGAAAAGGCGCTGCTCAACTTCGGCGAGCGCAAACTCTGGGTGGAGACCGGCACCCCCTTGCGCACCGGGGATACGGTCAATTTGCAGGTGGTGGAAAACGACAACCGTCTCGGTTTCCGCCTCATCCCCCCGAACCTGCTCGAACGCCTCGGCCAATCCCTGCACCTGCTCGACAAGCAGCTCGACCCCATGGCCCTGCTGCCCGCCCTGATCGAGGGGCGGGAACCGGGGGGCAAGAACCTCGACCAGAAGACCCGCGACGGCCTCGACCGCCTCTTCAGCCTGCT
>CALJLX010000316.1 GCA_937982495.1 uncultured Desulfuromonas sp. | reverse complement strand
GCCATAGACCGTGGTCGAGCGCAGGGAAAGCCGTCGACCGTAATTCTGCATCTGCTCGCTCACCTGGGCGGCCAACTCCCGGGTCGGAACCAGCACCAGCGCCCGGGGCGCCCGGCGCTTCTGCGGCGGCACCTTTTCGCTCAACCGCTGAATGATCGGCAGGGCAAAGGCCGCGGTCTTGCCGGTGCCGGTCTGGGCCCCGGCCAGCAGGTCGCAGCCCTCGAAAATCACCGGAATGGCCTGGGTCTGGATCGGGGTCGGCGTGGTATAGCCCTGGGCGGCGATCGCGCCCAACAGTTCGGCGCGAAGGCCGAGAGATTCAAAAGACATGGAGCATCATTTCCTTAAGGGGAGCAATCGGCGGTCTGCAAAAAACGGCGAGGCGGACGGGATGAGAGCGGAACCTTAACGGATTGTCCCCGGGCTGTCAATGTCGCAAAAGGATAAGTTGTTATTTTACCGACGAAATTGCAGCCCCGCCGGGGCTCCTTCCAGAGGCTTTCGGCTGAAATATTGACTCGTCGCCCGGGCGCTGTTACTTTCGCGGCGGATGACCCTGGCCCGAGATTCCCGGGCCATTGCAATTACCCATCGACCGTGAACCGAGGATTCGCCGTGAATCAGCCTTCGTCGCCCGTTTCTTCCGCCGATCCGCCCGCCGGATCAGGGATCATCAGCGCCCATCACGGCGTCGCCGTCGAGGTGCGCTTCGCCGACGGCGCCCGGCGCCTGGTCCGGGTCAAACGCCGCTCCGGCCATGTCGTCGGCGATGCCGTGCGGGTGGTCGGCGAAGTTTTGGAGCGGCTGCCGCGCCGCACCGAACTGCGCCGCCGGGACGCCCTGGGCGGCATCCATCTGGTCGCGGCCAACCTCGACGTGCTCGGCATCGTCGTCTCCCCCGCCCCGCAGCCGCCGGCCGGTTTCGTCGATCAAGCCATCGTCGCCGCCCGCGCCGCCGATCTCGCTCCCTTCCTCGTCATCAACAAGTGCGACCTCGTCCTTGCCGACCCCTATGTCGCCGCCCTGCGCGCCGCCTATGCCGGTTCCGTCGAGCTCTTCCCCCTGAGCGCGGCCACCGGCGCCGGCCTCGAAGCCCTGCGCGCCTTCTTCGCCTGCGGTCATCGCGGCGCCTTTGTCGGCACCACCGGCGTCGGCAAAAGTTCGCTGCTCAACGCCCTCTGCCCGGAGATCGACCTGCAGGTCGGCGAACTCAACGCATATTCCGGCAAGGGGCGCAACACCACCACCCTTTCCACCCTGCACACGCTCCATGACGGCGGCGAACTGATCGACACCCCCGGTTTTCAGGATTTCGGCCTGGTGGAAATCTCCGCCCCGGAGCTGGCCCTCCACTACCCCGGCTTCGAACAGGTCGCCCCCGGCAGCTGCCGCTTCCGCAACTGCCGCCATCGCAGCGAACCGGGCTGCGCCGTTCGGGAACTGGCGAGCACGGGAGAACTCCCCGCCGACCGCTATGCCGTCTATCTGGAGATTCTCGACAGCGTCGAAGCCGCCGAAGTGCAGAACCGCTACCGGGGGAAAAAGGGCTGAACCCTTTCCATCGCGGGCGCTGATCATCGCCGGGTTCAGCGCCACGCGGGTGAATGTCGGGTCAACGAGGTGGGGCGGAGGAACGGAATCCGGCGGATGGCGGATGGTGAGGAGCGAGGGAAGCAATATTGCACCGCAAGACGCGACGCTACTTTGTTGTCGGAAAAGTTTGCGTTTGCCGGGGTGTTTTTGTGTCAGGGCTGCGATTTTGTCGGATTTCTTTACGGTTTTTTCGGTGAGGAAATTAAAAATCCAATAAAACAAGGTGTTTAAGAATTGGAATATTTTTTGCTTACAGCAGGATGACAATGCCTATCCGACGAATCGCCGTCGCTATTGGGCCCATCCACATTCGCTAAACATTCTTACGAGGGGGATCGTAATATGTTCAGTCGTCGTTTATTTGCCGCGGTGACGGCCGTTCTGGTCTTCGCCACCGGGGCTTCGGCCCTTTCCCTGGGAACCAACATCACCATTCCCGACAAGGTTTACAGCACCGCCACCGGCTGGTACGGCCCGCAGGAGGACAACGAAGTCGAGCCGGGCAATATCGCCACCCAGGCCTGGGATCTCGAAGGATTTTTCCTCAGCGGCACGACCCTGGCTATGGTTGGCGGCTACGATTTCGTGCGAGGGGTGACCTCCGGCGGCCATACCTTTACCTCCGGCGATCTTTTCATCGACGTCGACGGCGACGCGCAATACGGGCCGGTCAATACCAAGAGCGGCGGGGCCTATCCGGCGCTGGCCCTCAACGATACCTTCGGCTACGACTTTGTCCTCGATTTCGATTTCGCCACCAAGACCTATGCGGTGATTCGCCTGGACGAGGGGGCTTCGACTCTCATGTCGTCGGTCTACTATGCCCAGAACGACGAGTCGAACCCCTGGCGTTACCTGTCCGGCGGCACCGTTCTGGCCGCGAACCAGAGCCTGGGCTATGTCGCCGGGTTGACCGACACCGATTTCGCCGGCGACTGGCACAACGCCGTTTTCGTCGATCTTTCCTTCCTGGGGCACGGCGCCGACTTCACCGTCCATTTCACCATGGAGTGCGGCAACGACAACCTCATGGGGCAGGGGGCGCTGCCCGCGCCCGAGCCGGGCACCCTGCTGCTGCTCGGCACCGGACTGCTCGGCCTGCTGGCCTGGCGCCGCCGCCACTGATCGCCGCGCATCCCATCCCATCGACAAAAAAAGCCCCGCCAACCCGGCGGGGCTTTTTCGTGCGCATCGCGATAAACAGGGGGACGTTTCCGCTGCACCGCCGGGCTGATTTCCGCCACGACTTTCATAGGCCGGGAAAGGCGCGTCTCAGGCTACCGCCCGGTCTGCGACCCGTAGTTGCGTATACTGTCCCCGGAACCCCG
>CALJLX010000315.1 GCA_937982495.1 uncultured Desulfuromonas sp. | reverse complement strand
GAGATGGTGATTCGTGACTGGAGTTCAGACGTGTGCTCTTCCGATCTGTTCCTGCAGCACCCGTAGCAGCTTGGCCTGGGCGGCCAAGGGCAGATCGCCGACCTCGTCGAGAAAGAGGGTGCCGCCCTGGGCCTGGAGGAAGCGGCCGGGATGGGCGCCGACGGCGCCGGTAAAAGCCCCCTTGACGTGGCCGAAAAGTTCCGATTCGACCAGATGTTCGGGGAGTGCCGCGCAGTTGACGTTGATCAGTGGGCCACTGCGGCGGGGGCTGAGGCTGTGAATGCGCTCGACGAAAAGCTCCTTGCCGGTACCGCTCTCGCCGGTGAGGAGCACGGTCGAATCGAGAGGGGCGACCGCCTCGACCATGGCCAGGGCCGCTTTGATCGACGGACTCTCGGCGATAAAAGCGCTGCGTTCAAAGGGCCGGGCCAGAATTTTTTTCAGCTGCAGGTTTTCCTCGGAGAGGTCCTTCTTTTCGGTGATGTCCCGGCTGACCAGCAGGGTTCCCCGATAGTCCCCGGCGGCACCGCGCACCGCCGTGTAGGTATTATCGAAGTAGCGCCCCTGGGCCTGGATGACCCGGTGCCGGCTCGCCGCCTTCCCTTCCTTGAGACAGTTCAGCAGCTCGTCGACCGAGGCGTGAACCCGGGCCGGATGCAGATCGTGGATGGGCCGGCCAATGAATTTCTCGGCGGAGACCCGGCGAATCCGTTCCGCGGCGGGGTTAAGGTAGGCGATGCGATCCTCGGCGTCGAGGAAGATCACCCCTTCGTTCATCTCCTTGACAATGGCATGAAATATATCGCTCGAGGGATTCATGAAAAGCGCCTGCGGGGATGGCGACCGACAGCGGGGCGCGGTTTCCGGCCTTGTCTTACCACCCGATATTGACTATAGTGTTCGCCTTTTCCACGGGAGATCTTAATATGATGGCAAACCACTGGACCAGTGTGATCCTCTTTTCCGCCCTGGCCGCCCTGGCCACCCTGCTCGGCATGGCGCTGATTCTCTTCAAGGAAGAGTGGAGCCGGCGCAATTCCAACGACCTGATCTCCTACTCGGCGGGGGTTCTGCTCGGCATCGGCTTTCTGCACATTCTGCCCGAAGCCCTGGAACTGAACGACCATGCCGTCCTCTATCTGCTGGTCTCCTTCGTGGTCTTCTATTTTCTCGAACACCATCTGCATTTTCATTCCGATCACGAACAGACCCGGCACCGGCATGTGGACATTCCCAACAGCCATGACACCTGCTGCGCCAATCCCCACCCCATGGGGCTGGTCGCCTTTTTCGGCATGGGCCTGCATTCGCTCATCGACGGCCTGATCATCGGTACCGGCTTCGAGATCGACGCCCAGATCGGCCTACTCTCGGCCCTGGCGGTCATCAGCCATAAGCTGCCCTCGGGGGTTTCGATGTTCTCCATCCTGCTGCACTACGGCTACCGCAAGGGACTCGCCATCCTCTACACCCTGGGCGTGGCCCTGGCCATTCCGGTGGGAGCGGTCGCCTCCTACGCCCTGCTGCGCCATGTCCCCCACGATTTTCTCGGGGTGATGATGGCCCTGGCGGCGGGCTCCTTCATTTACATCGCCGCCTCCGACCTCATCCCCGAATCCCACCGGGTACGGGGGATCAAGGGCAGCCTCGCCCTGGTCGGCGGCATTCTGACGGCGATGGCGGTCGGCTGGCTCGGCCACGGGCACTGATCGGCGGAGCAAAGGTCAGTTATGAATGATGAGTGATAAGCCCCCGTCACTCGTCACTCGTCACTCGTCACTCGTCACTCGTCACTCGTCACTCGTCACTCCCTACCGCGCACAATCGGACGGATCGCCCTTGAGCTTGGCCAGGGCGTGGGGCAGGGCCGGCAGCAGGACGTCGAGATTTTCCCGCACCCCCTTGGGGCTGCCGGGAAGGTTGACGATCAGGCAGCGGCGGCGCACCCCGACCAGTGCCCGGGAGAGCATGGCGTGGGGGGTTTTCGCCAGGCTGGCCTGACGCATGGCCTCGGCCATGCCGGGGATGTCGTAATCGAGCACCCGGGCCGTGGCCTGGGGGGTGCGATCGCGGGGGGAGAGGCCGGTGCCGCCGGTGGTGAGAATCAGATCGAGCCCCGCGCCGTCGACCCAGTCGACCAGGGTGGAAACGATCTGCTCCTCCTCGTCGGGAATCACCTGATAGCGCTTGACCTCGCCGAATCCGGCGACCATCTCCCGCAGAATCTTGCCGCTCTCGTCCTCCCTCGCGCCGCGCGCCCCCTTGTCCGAGAGAGTGAGAACGCCGATGGCGAAATCGGTCATGACCGCTCCTCCTCGACCCGCAGGATATCCCCGGCACGCACCGTCCCGCCCTTGAGAACCCGGGCGAAAATTCCTTCCTTGGGCATGACGCAGTCGCCGGCCTGATGGTAGATGGCGCAGCGGGTATGGCATTCCTTGCCGATCTGGGTCACTTCCAGCAGGGCACTATCCCCCACCCGCAGTCGCGTGCCGATGGGCAGGATGTTGAGTTCGATCCCCTCGGTGGTAAGATTTTCGGCAAAATCGCCGGGGCCGACGGAGAGCCCGGCGGCATGCATCTTGGCGATGCTCTCCAGGGCCAGCAGACTGACCTGGCGATGCCAATCGCCGCCGTGACCGTCCCCGGCCAGACCGAAGTTTTCCAGCAACTCCCCCTGCCCCACATCCTTCTTCCGCTCCCCCTTGCCGGGGCTGAGGCAAACCGCGACGATCTTCCCCTCAATCATGAACGACTCCTT
>CALJLX010000314.1 GCA_937982495.1 uncultured Desulfuromonas sp. | reverse complement strand
CCATCCCTTTTCTTGACACCCCGGGGGTAAAGTTGTATGAACAATCCCGGCCGCAAACGGGATTTTATTTTTCCTCCTTTGGCGACCGCTGGTCTTTTCGTCACGCAAGGAGTCGCGTCATGATGAATCTCAAACCCGAAGTCGTCGCTCAGTTGGAGCGGGTGCTGGCGTCGCTGGAGCAGTTGCTGCCGACGGCGGTGGGGCCGGTGGACTGGAGCGTCTGCCATGCCGCCAACTGGCGCCGCCATTCCTTTTCCGGCTATCTGGAGCCGGTGGAGTCGGTCCCCTCGACCCGCCTCGACGATCTGCTCGGCATCGATGAACAGAAGACGGTCGTTGAAGTGAATACCCGCCAGTTCCTCAAGGGCTATCCGGCCAACAACGTGCTGCTCTGGGGGAGCCGGGGGACGGGCAAGTCGTCGCTGGTGCGGGCGCTGCTCAACAGCTACGCCGACCAGGGGCTGCGGGTGATCCAGGTGGACAAGGAGGATCTCATCCATCTGCCCGGCATCTTCTCGGCCATCAAGGGCCAGCCCTACAAGTTCATCCTGCTCTGCGACGACCTCTCCTTCGAGCACGGCGAACTGACCTACAAGATGCTCAAGAGCGCCCTCGACGGCTCGGTTTACGCGGCGCCGAAGAACGTGCTCATCTACGTCACCTCCAACCGCCGCTACCTGATTCCCGAATATCCCACCGACAACCTCGGCTCGAAGCTGGTCAACGGCGAGGTCCATCACGGCGAGGCGATCGAGGAGAAGATTTCCCTCTCCGACCGTTTCGGCCTGTGGGTGGCCTTTCATGTCTTCACCCAGGATCACTACCTGCGGGTGGCGCAGCAGTGTGTGGAAAAGCTCTGCCGCGAGCAGGGGGTGCCCTCGCGCTGGTCGGAGGAAGCGCGCAAGGCCGCCGTCCAGTGGTCCCACGACAAGAGCAAGCGCTGCGGGCGCACCGCCCTGCAGTTCGCCAGTCACTGGGTCGGCCGCGATCTGCTCAAGGGCTGAGCATGTCCAAGGATCGCATCTTCGCCGAGCCGCGCCCGGCAACGCCTTTTGCTTTTACCGCCGAGGTGGCCGGGGTCTTCGACGACATGCTCGACCGCTCGGTGCCCCTCTACCGCGAGAGCCTGCGCCGCCAGGCGCAACTGGCGGCCCGTTTCTATCGGGAGGGGACGCGCATCTACGATCTCGGCTGCTCCAACGGCAATTTCGGCCTGGCGCTGTGCTCGGAAATGGGGGCGCGGGAATTTGCCATGGTCGCGGTCGATAATTCGGCGCCGATGCTCGATCTCTATCGGGCGCGGCTGGCGGCGACCGCCGTCGGCGAGCGGATTGTGCTGGAAGAGGGGGATGCCCGCCGGGTCGCCATGGCGAACGCTTCGGTGGTGGTGATCAATCTGACCTTGCAGTTTCTCCCCCTGGAAGATCGCGACGCCCTGCTGGCGCGGGTGCATGACGCCCTCGTTCCCGGCGGCGTGTTGTTGCTGACCGAGAAGGTGGTGGACGGGGATGCCGCCCTGGCCGAGCTGGAGCGGGAATTCTACTACCGCCTCAAGGGCGAAAACGGCTATTCACAAATGGAGATCAGCCAGAAGCGCGAGGCGCTGGAGAACGTGCTCATCCCCGAAACGCTGGAGGCCCACCGGGCGCGGCTGGCGCGGGCGGGCTTCGCCGCCGTGACGGTCTGGCTCAAGTGGTTCAATTTCGCCGCCCTGCTGGCACGCAAGGCGGATTAGGCGTGGAACGGCTGTTGGAGAGGGCCGAGCGGCTCGGCCTCGGTCCCTGGAAGGAAGCGCTGGCTGAACTGATCGCGACCAAGGCGCGGATGATCGCGACGGACGGCAAGGGGCGGCGCTATCTGGCCAACGCGGCCACACTGCCGGAGGTTACGCCGTCGGTGCTGGAGTTGAGCAGCGACCGGGTACGCCTCGGCGCCGCCGCCGATCTCGTGCCGGGCCAGGAAGTGGCGCTGCGGGCCGCTCTTGAAACGCTCCGCCCCTGGCGCAAGGGACCATTCAACCTCTTCGGCATCGACCTCGACAGTGAGTGGGATTCCTCCCTCAAGTGGAACCGTCTCGCCGGGCACATCGCCCCCCTCGCCGGGCGCCGGGTGCTCGACATCGGCAGCAGCAACGGCTACTACCTGCTGCGCATGGCCGCCCACCAGCCGCAACTGGCCCTCGGCGTCGAACCCTACCTGACCTATTACTTCCAGTTCCAGCTCCTGCAACACTACGCCCGCCGTCCGGAAATTTTCACCCTGCCCGTGACCTTCGAGGAATTGCCGACCCTCGAAGGCTACTTCGACACGGTCTTCTCCATGGGCGTGCTCTCCCATCGCCGTTCCCCCCTCGACACCCTGAGCGCCATGCGCCGGGTGCTGCGCCGGGGCGGACAGTTGGTGCTGGAAACCCTGGTGCTGCCCGGCGACGACGAGCTGGTGCTCTGCCCGGACGGGCGCTACGCCAAGATGAACAACGTCTACTTCCTCCCCACCGTGCGCGTCCTGCAAAACTGGCTGCGCCGCTGCGGCTTCAGCGACGGGCGCTGCCTCGACGTCAGCCTCACCACGCCGGACGAGCAGCGCGCCACCCCCTGGGTCGGCACCGAATCGCTGACCGACTTCCTCGACCCCAAAGACCCTTCCCGCACCGTCGAAGGCTATCCGGCCCCAAGGCGGGCGATCCTGCTGGCCGAGGTACGCTGAGTCGCCGGGGGATAAAAGGGTGGCATTTTGGCCGGGACCTATACTAGAATCATCATTCAAACCATGAGGTTTCCCCGTTTTTCCTGCCGTCGGGAGGGTCTGATGAAAAGACTGTTGCTGAGCCTGTTCGCCGTCTGCCTGCTGCTGATTCCCAGTTTCGTCGCCGCCGAAGCTCCCAGCGGCGATTTCACCGTGGATAGCGAGGGCATCGGCAACACCCGGGAAGAAGCGCTGCTGCTGGCCAAGCGCGAGGCCATCGAAAAAGGAATCGGCACCATGCTGGTGTCGCAGACCGAGGTCAAGAACTTCATGCTGCAGAAGGACGTGGTCATCACCCAGACCGCCGGGTCGGTGCGCCGCTACGACGTCCTGCTGGAGCAGCATCTGCCCGACGACACCTGGCAGGTACAGATCCGCGCGGTGGTCTCCCTCGACAGCATCCGCGCCGACCTGGCCGCCCTCAAGATCCTCCTCGAATCGATGGACAAGCCGCGGATGATGGTGCTGATCAAGGAAGATGGCGGGAACTACGCGGAAAACGCGGTGGTCGACTATCTGCGCGGCAAGGGTTTCGATCTGGTCGATCCGGCGCAGACCGCCGCGCTGATGAACAAGGGGGACGATCTCATCCAGCGGGCGACCCAGGGTGATCCGGTGGCGGCGGCGAAGATCGGCGCGGACAACGGCGCCGAGTACGTACTCGTCGGCACCGTCGGCAAGTCGCAGGTCGCCAATCCCCTGCTGCAGAGCAGCGGCATGGTCTCCGGCCAGGCCAGCCTCACCGCCAAGGTGGTGAACTGCTCCAACGGCCGCATCGTCGCCAGCAAGTCGGCGAGCGGCGCCAGCCCGCACATCTCGGCCGACGTCGCCCAGTCCCAGGCGGCCGGCAAGGCGGCGCAGAAGCTCATGGACGACGAACTCTTCGAGGCCATCGTCGCCTCCTTCCAGGATACGGTGAACAACGGCGTCAACCTCGAAGTCACCGTGCGCAACGTCGCCGACTATCAGGCGCAGAAGGGGATCGCCGCCTTCTTCGAAGGGGTGACCGGGGTCAACTCGGTAACCAAGCGCGGCTTCGGCAACGGCGAACTGAAACTCTCCGTCCTCTATCGCGGCCAGGCCGAGGCTTTCTGCGACGCCGTCGACGGGCAGGGCGTCACCGGCAAAACCCTGGCCGTCACCTCGGTCGCCGGCAGCGGCATCGTCATGGCACTGAAGTAGTGGCGACGACTATTCAACCCCGGTCCGGAAGGGTCTGCCGATGAGAATACTTGCCGGAATCTTTTTGCTCCTCGCTTTCGGCCTGATGCCGGTCTCCGCCTCGGCGGAATTCACCAAGACCAAGATCGCCGTCCTCGACTTCCAGATGCAGGGGGAGGAGCAGGAAAACCAGGACATGGGGAGCATCGTCGCCGAGTGGTTCATCACCGCCATGGTCAAGGAAGGGCGGTTCGATGTCATCGAGCGGCGCTTGCTGCAGAAGATTCTCAGCGAACAGCAATTGGTCATGACCGGGGTGGTCGACGAGAGCAGCGCCACCCAGATCGGCAAGCTGCTCGGGGTCAAGGTCATCATCTCCGGCTCGGTGATGAAAGTACGGGATATGCTGGAGGTCAACGCCCGCATCATCGACGTGGAAAACGCCTCGATCATCGCCGCCGAGAGCGTCAAGAGTTCGACAGCCTCGCGCCTGCAGGATCTGATCGTCGAGATGTCCGCCAAGATCATCCGCAACTTCCCCCTGGAAGGCTATGTGGTCGATCGCGACGGCAGGAAGGTGACCCTCGACCTCGGCAGCCGTTCCGGGGTCAAGCCGGGGATGGAGTTCGTCGTCTACCGCGAGGGGGAAGTCATCAAGCACCCCAAGACCGGCGAAGTACTTGACGTCGAGCGCATTCACACCGGCCGGGTGCGGATTCAGAGCGTTCTCGGCAAGATCTCCGAAGGCGAGGTACTCGACGAAGAGGCGGACGACGCCATCAAGTACGGGCAGCTGGTGAGCAGCGTCGTCGCCGGGGGCAACGGCGGCAAACGGCAGACCGTAACCGTTCCCGCCGAACCGGCCGAGGAGCTGCCCAAGGGCCGGCTGTTCGTGAGCAGCGAACCGGCCGGGGCGAAGATCCGGATTCTCAATATCGGCCCGGTCTATCGCGAGGGGATGGAACTGGCCGCCGGCTCCTATCATATCGAGGTTTCCGCCCCCGGCTATCGCACCGACCGCCAGTGGCTGAAGCTGGCGGCGGGGGAGGACCGGCGGGTCGCGGTGAGCCTCCGTCCCGCCCCGGTCGAAGTGACGCCGCCGACGACGGCCCTGGCCCCGGTATCGGTGCCCAAGGCCGCGACTGCCCCGGCGCCGGTCGCCGCGCCTCGGACCGTCGTCGCGCCGACTCCCGTCGTTCCCGGCGCTCCGGCGGCCAAGGGCGAGAGCCGCTACATCAAGATGCTGCGCTCCGGCAACCTGCGGAGCAAAACCGACGCCGGCAAGCTGATCGTCAAGGAAGGGGTCAAGGATACGGCCGTTCTCGACGTGGTGGAACAGGAATTGCTTAAGGGCTACCAGGCCAGCGGCGACGACCGCGGCGCCGTCGACGCCATGGCCTGGCTGTGCAAGGCGCTGGGCGCCTCGGGCAACGGCAAGTACCGGGGGACGCTGCAAACCGTGGCGCAAAAGGCGCCGCACCGCAAACTGCAGAAGTATGCCGAACAGAGCCTGGGGCAGTTGCGATAAACAGACATTACCCGCCAAGGATAGGCTTGACATGAGTACACGTAAGATCGCCCTGGTCACCGGGGCGAGCAAGGGCATCGGGGCGGCCATCGCCCTGGAACTGGCCCGGGAGGGTTTCGACATCTGGCTCAACTACGGCCGGAATCGGGAGGCGGCGGCGCAGGTCGCGGCGGCGGTCGAGGCGCTCGGCGGCGCCTGCAAGCTCCTCCCCTTCGACGTGGCCGACGGCGCGGCGGTCAAGGCGGCGCTGGAACCGCTCCTCGACGAGGCGGCCCCCTTCGTGCTGGTCAACAACGCCGGTTTCGCCCGCGACGCCCTGCTCTTGTGGATGACCCGGGAGGAGTGGCGGGACGTGCTGGCGGTGCATCTCGACGGCTTCTACAACGTCACCAAACCGGTGGTCAACGCCATGGTCAAGGCGCGCCGGGGACGGATCATCAACATCGTCTCCACCTCGGGCGAGAGCGGCATCCCCGGCCAGGTCAACTACTCGGCGGCCAAGGCCGGGCTGATCGGCGCCACCCGTTCCCTGGCGGCGGAAGTAGCCAAGCGCAACGTCCTGGTCAACGCCGTCTCCCCCGGTTTCATCGACACGGAAATGCTCAAGGATCTGCCGAAGGAACGGATTCTGCCGATGATCCCCCTGGGGCGCCTCGGCACTGTCGAGGAGGTGGCGGGCCTGGTCGCCTTTCTCGCCTCGGACAAGGCGACGTATATCACCGGCCAGGTCTTCGCGGTCAACGGCGGCGCCCACATGTAACGGGTAAGGGCTGATGAAAAACGCCCATTTGCGGCGTTGCCCTCATCCTCGTCGCGGCGACGTACCTTCCGGTACGCCTCGCTCCTCGAATTTCGGACGCCTTGCATCTGGGCATTTTTGCTCAGCCTTGGGACGACCGGGGTCTGCCCATTTGCTGACGGGGCTCCCGAAGAGCCCATTTTTACTAAAAGGATGTTATGCATAAAGTCGCCATCACCGGCATCGGCATCGTCTCTTGTCTCGGCTGCGACCCGGAAACGGTCGGCGCGTCCCTGCGCGCCGGGCGCTCGGGGATCGTCGTCGACGAAGAACGGCGGCGCCGGGGGTTTCGCAGTCCCCTGACCGGGATCATCCGCGATTTCGATCCCGCCCGGGTGCTGGGCAAGAAACAGCGCAAGACCATGCCCGACTTCGCCGTGCAGGCCTATGCCGCCGCCCGCGACGCCCTGGCCATGGCCGGACTCGGCGAGGAAGAGATCGCCAACGACCGCACCGGCCTGATCTTCGGCTGCGACTCGACCTGCATCGCCGCCATCGAACAGGTCGAGCTGTTGCGCGAGCGGGGCGAGACCATGCTCATCGGCAGCGGTCAGGTCTTCCGCTCGATGAACTCCACCGTGACTATGAATCTCAACACCCTGCTCCGCACCCGGGGGGCCTGCTGGACCCTCAGTTCGGCCTGCTCCAGCGGCGGCCACGCCGTCGGCCAGGCCGCCGACCTGATTGCCTTCGGCCGCCAGGACCGGGTCATCTGCGGCGGCGCCCAAGAGATCAACTGGGAATCGATGTGCAGCTTCGACGGCCTCGGCGCCTTCTCCACCCGCGTCGACGCGCCCGCAGCGGCCAGCCGCCCCTTCGACGCCCGCCGCGACGGGCTGGTGCCGAGCGGCGGCGCGGCGGCGCTGGTCCCCGAAAGCTACGATCTGGCCGCCGCCCGGGGAGCGGAAATTCTCGGCGAGGTGGCGGGCTACGGTTTTTCCTCGGACGGCGAACACATCTCGGTGCCGAGTCGGGACGGCCTGCGCCGGGCCATGGCCATGGCCCTCGATAATGCCGCCATGACTCCGGCCGAGATCGATTACCTCTGCGCCCACGCCACCTCGACCCCGGCCGGCGACACGGCGGAGACACAGAACATCCTGGCGGTCTTCGGCGACAAAACCCCTTTAGTCTCTTCCCTCAAGGCGATGACCGGCCACGAACTGTGGATGTCCGGCGCCGCCCAGGTGGTCTATACGACGATCATGGCCCGCCAGGGCTTCATCGCCCGCAACCTCAACTTCGGCGAGCCGGACGAATGGTCGGCGCGCTTGCGGATCGTCACCGAAACCATCAACCGCCCGCCGACGACGGCCCTGTGCAACTCCGCCGGGTTCGGCGGCACCAACGCCTCCCTGGTCCTGCGTTTTCCCCGGTGAGCTACGACTGGCTGGTCATCGGCGGCGGCGCGTCCGGCCTGACCGCCGCCGTTCTGCTCGCCCAGGAAGGCCGGCGGGTCGCCCTGGTCGAAAAGAGTCCCCGCCTCGCTCCCCTGCTGCGCGGCTTCCGCCGGGGGAATTTTCATTTCGACACCGGTTTTCACTATTCGGGCGGGCTGGGACAAGGGGAGATTCTCGACCTTTTTTTTCGCCACCTGGGGGTGTCCGAACGGCTGCGGACCACCCCCTTCGATTTGACGGGCTTCGATCGGGTGCGCGAGCCCGGGCAGGCCGAGTTTGCCTTTCCGGTCGGGGAAGAGCGGCTGGAAGAGCGGCTATGCCGGGAGTTTCCCGGCCAGGAAAAAGCTGTTTCAGGCTATCTTGCCGAGGTGCGGCGGGCCTGCGCCGTCCATCCCTACCTCGACTTGGACGCGCCGTTGGCAGGAAGCGGCGCCCTCTTCGGCCTCGACGGCACCAGTCTGCGGAAGATGCTGTCGCGCTGGACGGACCTGCCCCGGCTCCGGCGCCTCCTCGCCGTGCATACCCTGCTCTACGGCGTTCCCCCCGAAGAGGCCCCTTTTCGCCTGCATGCGTCGGTGGTCGGTCCCTACTACCAGTCGGTGCATGGCCTGGTCGGTGGCGGGTTGGCCCTGGCCGAGGCCTTCACGGCCCGGCTGGCCGAACTGGGGGTCGATATTTTCCTCGGGCGGGGCGTTCGAGAATTGCTCTTCACTCCGGCCGGGACGCTGCGTGGAGCGCGGTTGGAGGACGAAACGGTAGTGGAAACCCGGGGCTGCGTGGCGACCCTGCACCCGACCCTGTTGCCGGCCCTGTTGCCGGAAGGGGTCTTTCGGCCGATCTACCGCCGCCGCCTGCTTGCCCTGGAGGATTCCCTGCCGGCCTTCACCCTCTATGGGGTCTGCCGCAAACCGAACGACCTGCTGCGGGGGCGCAATATCTTTCTCCTCGGGCCGCTGAAAAAGGGACTGGAGGACAGCATCTATCTGACGGCGGCGGATAACGGACCGGGAAGCGGTTCCGGGCTGATCGCCATCGCCCCGGTACCGTCCGGCGCCGTCGAGCGCTGGAAGGATTCCGTCGCCGGTCGCCGACCGGCCGGGTACGAGGCCTACAAGGCCGAGCAGGCCGCGCAGCTGGTCCGACGGATCGAGGAAGGCTGCCCGGAACTGGGTGGGATCGAAGTGATGGCAACAGCCACGGCGCTGACCATGCGCGACTATCTGCATACCCCCAAAGGCGGACTTTATGGGGTCAGGCATCGCCTCGGCCAGTACAATCCCCAGCCGCGGACACGGGTCGCCAATCTGCTCCTGGCCGGACAGGGAGTGGCCGCCCCCGGGGTGTTGGGCGCGGTGCTTTCGGGTTTTCTCACCTGCGGCGAGGTCATCGGCCATGAACGATTGCGGGAAAGGGTGAAAGCATGTCGCTGAAACGCGTGGTGGTAACGGGTCTGGGAGCGGTATCCCCCTATGGCGCGGGGATGGAACTCTTCACCGACAGCCTGCGTGCCGGGCGCGGCGCGGTACGACCGGTGCCGGAACTGGCCGCCATCCAGGGGCTGCGGGCACGGGTCGCGGCTCTCGTTCCGGAACTCGACGCCAAGATTATTCCCCGCAAGTTCCGCCGCTCCATGACTTCGATGTCGGTCTTCGCCTACCTCGCCTGCCGGGAGGCCCTGGCGCGGGCCGGTCTGGGCGAGGAGGAATGTCGAGGCGGGCGGCTGGGGATCGTGCTCGGTTCGACGGTCGGCAGCATCGCCGCCTCGGAAAGCTTCTTCGCCGACTTCTTCGTCGACCGCAGCCTGGAGCGGATGAAATCCGGCCTCTTCTTCCAGATCATGAATCACTCCTGCGCCGCCAACGTCGCCCAGGCCCTCGGCATCGCCGGACGCATCCTCGCCCCGGCGGCGGCCTGTTCCACCGGTTGCCAGGCGATCGGCTACGGCGCCGAGACGATCGCCCTGGGCAAGCAGGACTGGCTCTTGTGCGGCGGCGCCGACGAATTTCATCCCCTGACGGCGGCGACCTTCGATGTGATGAACGCCGGCTCCGCGCGCTACAACGACGATCCCGAACGGACCCCGCGCCCCTTCGACCGGGACCGGGACGGCGTCGTCTGCGCCGAGGGCTGCGGCATCCTCCTTCTCGAATCACTCGATTCGGCGCTGGCGCGCGGCGCCGAAATCCTCGCCGAAGTGACCGGCTTCGCCACCCTGTCGGCGCCGAGCAACATCGCCAACCCCGACGCCGAGGCCATCGCCCGGTGCATGACGGCGGCCCTGGCCGACGCCGGGGTGACCGCCGCCGACATCGATTACGTCAACGCTCACGCCACCGGCACCGACCTGGGGGATCGCGCCGAGGCCGAAAGCATCTACCGCCTCTTCGGCGACCGGGTGCCGGTGAGCAGCCTCAAAGGGCACATCGGCCACGCCATGGCGGCCAGCGGCTCGCTGGAGTTGGCGGCCTGCGTCGCCATGCTCGGCGACGGCCGCCTTATCCCCACCCGCAATCTCGACCGGGTCGATCCCGAATGCGCGCCGATCCGCCATGTGCGCGGGCTCGAAGCGGCGCCGGTAAACACCATCCTGAAAAACAACTTCGCCCTCGGGGGCGTCAATTCATCCATCGTCCTAAGGAGATATCGGCATGACTGATCAGGAAATCATCGAGCGGATCGACACCTCGCTGGCCGAGGAGTTCGAGCTCGATCTCGCGGATATGGTTCCGGAAGCGACCATCTATGAGGATCTCGGCCTCGACAGCCTCGATACCGTCGATATGGTGATCGTGCTGGAAGCAGCCTTCAAGTTCAAGATCCGCGAGGAGGCGGCCATTCGCGAAATCCGCACCCTGGGGGATATCCACAACTTCGTCATCGACAAGTACCGCCGGCAGGATGGGGCGGCTTGAGCCGATGGAGGTAACGGAGGTGGCGACTCTCGGGCCTTGCGACCGGCGCGGCGGCCTATCGGCCCGGCTGGCGGCGTTGCTCATGAATCTGACGGTCTACCCGCTGCTGATCCTCTGGACCCTGCTCGGGCTGGTCACCCTGCCCCTGACCCTGCCCTTGATCCGGCTCGTCACCGGCTGGTCGGTCCAGCGGACGATGCGCTATATCATCTGGGTTTACGGCCAGGGCTGGCTGCTGATCATGCGCCCCTTCATCCGCTTCGAAACGCAAGGGCTCGACCCAGACAGACTGCGGGCGCCGGCGATTCTGGTGGTCAATCATCTCTCCTTCTTCGACACCTACTGCATGGCGCTGCTCCCCTGTTTCGACGTCAATTTCGCGGTGCGCTCCTGGCCCTTCAGGATGATCTTCTACGGTTTCATCATGCGCCGCGCCGGCTATCTCGACGTGGAAAGCATGACCTGGCGCGAAGCCCTGGCCGCCGGCCAAGAAGTGCTGGCGCAGCCGGCCTTGCAGCTCTTTTTTCCCGAAGGGCACCGCAGCCGCGACGGACGCTTGCAGCGCTTCTACTCCGGCGCCTTTCGCCTGGCCACGGAAACGGGCACGAAGCTCATCCCCCTGTGCCTGACCGGTACCGATACCCTGCTGCCGCCGGGGCGCTTCCGGCTGCGCCCGGCGCGGGTGCGGCTGCACGCCCTCGACCCCGTCGACCCGGCGGATTTTCCCGGGGAAAACGGTCATGTGGCGATGCGCAAGGCGGTCAAGGAACGGATGCGGCGGCACCTGGAAGGGCTGGAGGAGCGGCGATGCTGAACGGAAACGCCTTTATCGGCGACGCCGGAATCGAGTTTCGCGCCCCGGCGGAGATTCGCGGGCTTCAGGAGCTGCTGCTGCGACGCCATCTGGCCTATCTCGCCGACCGTTCCCCCTTTTACCGGCGCCGCTTCGCCGAGGCCGGGGTCGACCCCGCCGCCGTCGCCGGTTTGGACGATCTGCAGCGCCTCCCCTTCACCGACAAGACCGACCTCGCCGACCACAACGAGGAATTCCTCTGCGTGCCGGCGGACGAAATCGTCGATCTCTGCCTGACTTCGGGCACTACCGGCCAACCGGTGGCCATGCACCAGACCCGCGCCGACCTGGCCCGGCTGACCTACAACGAGGAAATCTCCTTTCGCCCGGCAGGCATTACCGCCGCCGATCGGGTGCTGATCGCCGCCGCCATCGACCGCTGCTTCATGG
>CALJLX010000313.1 GCA_937982495.1 uncultured Desulfuromonas sp. | reverse complement strand
GAGATGGTGATTCGTGACTGGAGTTCAGACGTGTGCTCTTCCGATCTAACTTGACAGGCGTCGCGCCTGTGGTACGTTTTAAAACAGTTTGCTTAAAGGAGAACCCGCGTGGGGGCAGGGCGAGAAAAAATATTGATCGTCGACGACGAGGAAAATGCCCGGATCGGCCTGACCAAGCTTCTGGCCCAGGAAGGCTACGAGGTGGACAGCGTCGCCGACGGTTGCGAGGCCTTGGAGTATCTGCGCGGCAAGCGGGTTAACCTGGTGATCAGCGACATCAAGATGCCGCGGATGAACGGCCTGGCCTTTCTGCAGGAGCTCAGCCGCCGCCACCCGAGTATTTACGTGATCATGATCACCGCCTACGGCGAAGTCGAATCCTATCTGGAAGCCATGAATCTGGGCGCCTTCGAATACCTGCACAAGCCGATCAAACTCGATGTTCTCAAGTCGGTGATGAACAAGATCTTCGAGCGGGGTGCCCACCTCTGCTAACGCCCTGACGGTCAACCTCCAAGGAGTGCCTGAACATGAAAGATTTTAAAACCATCCTCTTCGCTCTCGATTTTTCCCAGAGTTCCGATTACGCCTTCCAGTACGCGCTTTCCCTGACCCGGAAATATCAGGCGCGCCTGCTCATTGTCCACATTATCAATGAACCCGTCGATCTGCGGGGCTTCTATGTTCCGCATATCTCCTTCGAGAAGCTGGAGCAGGAGATCGAGGAGGGGGCCAAGAAGATGATGGAAAAGTTCTGCCGCGAGCAGCTTGGCGACTACGGCAACTATGAAACCTTCCTGTTGCCGGGCATCCCCTACGACGAAATCATCAAGAAGGCCGAGGAACAGTCCGCCGACCTGATCATCATGGGTACCCACGGCCGCACCGGCCTTGACCATGTGCTCTTCGGCAGCACCGCCGAGAAGGTGGTCCGCAAGTCCGCCATTCCGGTTATGACGATCCGTTACGCCGAATAGAAAACGCCGTATTTTTCACCAGCAACAAAAAGCCCCCTCGCGACAACCGTTGTCACGAGGGGGCTTTTTGTTGAGCGGCCGTTTAGCCGGGATCAGATCGTTTCGATCCGCAGAAAATCCTCGCCGAGTTCCCGGTTGGCCTGGCGCAGGGCCGTTTCTCCGGCGAGGACAGCGACGGCGCTGAGGCGTTCTTCCCGGGAGAGGTAGCGGGCGGCGGTCCGGCGCAGGGTTTCCCGGTCGACGGCCAGGATCCGGCGGCGCAGGGCGTTGCGCATCTCCAGGGTCAGTCCTTGTTCGATATTGGCGAATTCCTGGTTCCCCCGGCCCCCCGGCGAGAGCGGACGGTCGAGATCGGCGAAGATGGAGAGAATCCCTTCCTTGATCTGCTCGTCGCCGAAGCGCCCGGCGACGGCCCAGTCCACGGCCTCGTCGTAGACGTGCAGGGTGCGGGTCAGATGCGGGTCGCGATAGGAGAGGAAGGAGAAGATGCCGCCTTCGGCGCCGTAATTGGCGAGACCGCCGTAGGCGCCGCCTTTTTCGCGGATCTCCCGGTGCAGGAAGTCGGCGCGCAGCAGCTTGGCCAGAACCATCAGAGCCGCGCTGTCCGGATGGGTATAGGGGACGGCGCGGAAGACCCGGCTGACGTAATTCACCGGCACCGAGGTGGCCCAGCCGATGTTGCGGACTTGAGGGGCAAAATCTTGCGGGGCCTGGACGGACGGCGTTTCGCCGACCGGCAGCTGAGCCATGAAGGCTTCCAGATAGGGAGAAATCTCGGGGAAGTGGCCCTGCTCCCCGGTGACGGCACAGGAAAGGCGCCGCCGGCAGAGGAGCTGCGCGGCCATCGCCGCCATGCTTTCGGCGAAGTCGGCGAGTTCCTCGGGCGTTTTCGCGGCCAGGCTTTTGATGAGCTGGAGTTGTTCCAGGCCGCTCCAGGTCTCTCGCAGGCGGGCCGCCGGGGTCAGGCCACCGGCGGCGGAGCGGGCGGCGTAGCTGTGTCCGGAACCGGGAATGGAGTTTTCCAGGGAGGTTCGGACCTGGTTGAGCACCGTGTGCAGGCGCTTGCAGTCGGTGAAGTCGGGGGCGCGGCAGAGATCGCCGAGAATTTCGAAGAGCTTTTCCTGGTTGCGGATCAAGGCCTTGCCTTTGAGAGCGAGAAGGTCGCGGCTGGCGGCCAGGCTTTCGGGGGCGTCGAGAATGGTGGCGCGGGCGTGAATGCCGCCGGTTGCCGCCTCCATGCGCTCGGCCATTTCCGTATAGCTGTAGCCGGCGGCGCCGATCTGCCCGAGCAGGGTGCAGAAGATCGGCACCAGAGGCAGGCGCTCTTTGCAGAGGCCGTCGATGTGGAAGTGCAGAGTGACGTAACCGATGCCGTTGGTCGGCTGATCGAACCAGTAAACCGGACGTTCTTCGACCAGGGTTTGGCTGTAGCCGACCGCCGGCTCGGTCGGCGGGATGTCGCTGAGCTCCAACGTCGGCAGGCAGGAGAGATCCTCTTCCGCTTCCTGGGCTTCGCGCAATTCCCGGGCCTGTCGACGGATTTCCTCGATCCTGTGGGTGTCGAGTTCGGAACGGATTTTTTCGAGGCGGGTGGCGATTTCCCGATTCTGGTGGGCTTGCAAACCGTCATCGGGGCGCAGGGTCAGGGTGACCCGATGGGGATTGTCGAGCAGATAGCGGCGAATCAGCTCCTGAAAATAGGGGCCTTCGGCGATCTTTCGCCGCAGTTGGACAAGCAACTCGTCGAAGCGCAAGGCCTCGACCGGATTGCCGCCATGAATCCAGGGGCCGATCAGGCGCATCAGCAGCACCAGGGGGTAGGGATACTGGTCCCCGGTGACTTCGCGGATGGAAAACTCCAGACGATGGAGAATTCCCTCGATCCGTTCGGTGGTGAAGCCGGTACGGGCCGATTCTTCGAGGGTGGCGAGGATCAGCGTTTCGACCTCGGCGCTTTTTTCGGGGTCGATCCCCTGCAAACCGGCGGCGAAATAGGTGGTGCGGTTGTCGTCCTGGTAGCCGCCCCCAGGGGCCAGATTGCTGCCTAGGCCCGAGTCGAGCAGGGCGCGGTAGAGGGGGGCGGCGGAATTGCCGAGCAACAGGCTGGCAAGGAGCGAGAGGCCGAGGCGGTCGAGCCTGTCGTTGATATCGCAGGTCAACCAGCCGACCTGCACCAGGGCGCGTTTTTCCAGCGGGCTTCCGGGATCGACGGGGAAAGCTTCCTCGATCCGGCGGGGGCTGGTCAGGTGCATCTCCGGCGGCACTTCGCCGGCGGTCGACCGCCGCTCAACGTTGGAAAGAGCCTCCCGGTCGATGACCGCCAGAACCGATTCCAGATCCAGATCGCCGTAGGTGAAGAAATAGGCATTGCCGGGATGATAGTGGTCGGCGTGAAACTTCCGCAATTGCTCCCAACTCAACTCGGGGATCTTCGCCGGTTCTCCCCCCGAGTTGTGGCGGTAGGTGGTGGTCGGGTAAAGGGCGGCGGCCAGGCGACGCCCGAGCAGGGACGAAGGATCGGACATGGCGCCTTTCATTTCGTTGTAGACGACCCCTTTATATTCGAGGGGAGAGTTGGGATCGTCCGGATCGGCGAATTCCAGACGGTGCCCTTCCTGGCGGAAGTCCCGTTCGCTGAGCAGGGGAAAGAAGGCGGCATCGAGGTAGATGGAAAGCAGGTTGAAAAAGTCCTTGCGATTCTGGCTGGCGAAAGGATAAAGGGTCCAGTCGCCGGCGGTCATGGCGTTCATGAAGGTATTGAGACTGCGTTTGAGCATGGCGAAGAAAGGATCGCGCACCGGGAAGCGCCGCGAGCCGCAGAGCACCGTGTGTTCGAGAATATGGGCCACGCCGGTGGAGTCGTCGGGGGGGGTGCGAAAGCCGACGGCGAAGAGGCAGTTGGGGTCCTTCGCGGCCAAGTGCACCATGCGCGCGTCGCTTCGGTCATGTCGCAGTTCGATAAAGGAAAGATTAATTTCCGGAAGGTCGGTCGCCCCGGTGACGGTAAAACCATGTTTCCGGAAACCGGCGGTCCAGCGAGTCTCTGTCATGGGTGATCCTTTTGGGTGTGAGAAATCAAAATGACATTCTAACGCACCGAAACGGATCTGTCAGGATGAAAAGGCACAAGTGCCGTCGCCCTGTTTATTGAAGGGACGGGTACGGGTCAAGGTCGCGGATCGCTTCTCCGGTCGTCCTGATCGGAGCGGATTTTCAATGGGTTATGGGCTTGTCCACAGCGTCTGTGGATAAGGCTTTGGAAATCTCCCCTTCGGGGGGGTAAAGTGCCCTGGGATCAATGCAAATAACAACTTGAACAATTTTTGTGCAGATGTTTTTCTTGTTTTATTCCGGCATGTTGTGATTTGTATGCCAGGTTGGACGGGGCGGGGAAGGTCTTTGCCGGTCTTTGCCGGCATTGCCGGGAACCGGCGCCTCGCTTGTGGATAGATCCTCATGATTGCATAGTGCTTTTTTGTCGGAAAGGTACTTTTCTGGTTGCAAAAGGGAATCGGCCATGCTAAACAACTCGTCCTTGTCGGAGCGTAGCGCAGCCTGGTAGCGCACCTGCCTTGGGAGCAGGGGGTCGGAGGTTCGAATCCTCTCGCTCCGACCACGGGCGCCAGTAGCTCAGCAGGATAGAGCAACGGCCTTCTAAGCCGTGGGTCGGGGGTTCGAGCCCTCCCTGGCGCGCCATTTATCGACTCCGGGAAGCCGGGAAGATTCCCGTTGACAAGAGTATCCCTCTTGGCTAGTATGTGTCCGCTTTTGTGGTGGGTGTAGCTCAGTCGGTAGAGCACTGGATTGTGGCTCCAGTTGTCGAGGGTTCGATCCCCTTCACTCACCCCATTGATTATTCTGGCCCACCTTTTTTACCGTATCAGTGAATGTGACGAGGTTGGTCACAGGTGCGTCGGCGAAAGGATGGGCCTTTCGTTTTATTCACGATTCCGGCACCGGTGTTTTTCGGTGCCGAAAGTGATTTGGTTGGTCCTCGTCTTGATGCGAGAGTGGCGGAATTGGCAGACGCACTGGACTTAGGATCCAGCGGGCAACCGTGGGGGTTCGACTCCCCCCTCTCGCACCATCCCCGTTTCCCTTCCGTAAGGCCGGATTCCATTCACCGCTCCGCGGAGTCGTCATCCGCGGTGATTTTTTTTCTGGATACCCATTATTTCCCAGTCCCGCGAGGTAAGCACTCATGAACGTCACCCTGGAAGATATCAGCACGATCAAAAAGAAGCTCTCTTTCGAAGTTCCCGCCGCGACCGTCGATGCCGAGATTGAAAAGGCTTATCAGAAGGTTGCCAAGACCGCGAAGATCAAGGGCTTCCGTCCCGGCAAGGCGCCTCGTTCGGTGATCGAGAAATATTACGGTCCGCAGATGGAAGAGCAGGCCCTGGGGCGACTGATCAACGATTCCTATTTCAAGGCCCTGGTGGAGCACAAGGTTCCGGCCATTGCCGATCCCGAAATCGTCGAGAGTTCCGCCTTGCAGAAGGGCCAGGCCTTTACCTATCAGGCGCATGTGGAAATCAAGCCGGAGATTACGGTCAAGGACTACACCGGGATCGCCCTCCAGAAAGAGAAGTTCCTGGCGGATCCGTCCGTGGTCGACGCCCGCCTCGAAGAGATGCGCCTGGGCCGTACTTCCCAGCGGGTTGTCGAGCGGGAAGAGGCCCAGGACGGCGACGAGGTGCTGATCGACTTCGAAGGCTTTGTCGACGGTGTCGCCTTCGCCGGGGGCAAGGCCGAGGGGCA
>CALJLX010000312.1 GCA_937982495.1 uncultured Desulfuromonas sp. | reverse complement strand
AAAGCCGGATCTCTCATTTATGCACGGAAGGAAATCTGAATGGCACAGGCAAAAAAAGGTGATCGCGTCACCATCAACTTTATCGGCACCCTCGAGGACGGCACGGTTTTCGACACCACCTTTCCCGATCCCGAGGAAGCTTGCAGCACCGACGACTGCGGCTCGGACGATTGCGGCTGCTGCGATGAAAGCGGTCCCATGGAACTCGTCATCGGCGAAGACGATTTCTTCACCCAGATCGAAGAAGCGCTGGTCGGCATGGCCCCCGGCGAGAAGAAGACCGTAAAAATTCCCGCCGAGGACGCTTTCGGCGATTACGACGAAGACAAGGTCTTCACCGTCCCCCGCGGCGAAATCCCCGACGACATCTACCCCGAAGTCGGCCAGGAACTGGAACTGACCGGCGAGGACGACGAAATCATCGAAGTGACGGTCATCGAAGTGGACGACGAGCACATCACCCTCGATGCCAATCATCCCCTGGCGGGGGAAGATCTCAGCTACGAGGTGGAGTTGGTGGAAATCCACTAACCGTCGGCCACAATCTTAAACGCACGACGAAGCCCCCGGAACTGGAGTTCCGGGGGCTTCGTCGTTGCGCCGACCTCGACCCAAAGGAAAAGCCCCGGCGGTTGCCGGGGCTTTTCCTTTCATGCGTATCGCGGATGAAGTTTACTTGACCTTCTGCGCGACCAGGTCTTCTTCTTCGATGCCCACCGGGACTTCGGCGGCAACTTTGACCTTCTTGGGCTTGAGGGTCAGGGCCATCATCGCGCCGACCAGAAGCATGACGCCGGCGGAGGCGAAGGAGACGGTGACGCCGCCGAACTTGGCATTGAGGGCCGCCGAGAGTTTCACCAGGACGAAAGCGCCGATGCCCCAGGCGGAGAAGAGGATACCGTAGTTCATGCCGTAGTTCTTGGTGCCCCAGTAGTCCTTGGCGAAGGACGGGAAGAGGGACAGGTTGGTGCCGTAGTTGAAGCCGATGAAGGTGGCCAGCAGGGTGACGATGAGACCGCTGGAAGCGTCGCTGGTGACGACCGGGATGGCGGCGAACATCAGGACCGCCTGGAAGGCCAGCATGATGGTCAGGGTAGCGGCGCGGCCGATCTTGTCGGAAAGAACCCCGGCGACGATGCGGCCGGCGGCGTTACCGATCGCCATGACGGCGACGGCGATGAAAGCGAGCTCGCCCATGCTCTTCTTGGCCAGACCGGCGATGCTGCCGATAACCATCAGGCCAGCGCCGGCACCGATGAAGTAGGTCAACCAGCAGGTGTAGAAACGACCTTCCTTGAGCATCTGGGACGGGGTTTTGTCTTCAACGTGGCTCTTCTTGGCGGCGGCGCTACCGGCGGCCGGGGTACCGGCGGGAATGTAGCCGGCCGGGGGATTGGCAACCAGCATGGCCATGCCGCAGACGATGACGATAAAGGCGACGCCGAGGATGAGCATGGTCTGATGCAGGCCGTAGGCGCCCAGCAGGTACTGGCAGGTCGGCGCCAAGTAAACCGGGGCGACACCGAAGCCGGAGACGACGATCCCCGCGATCAGGCCGGTTTTAGCCGAGGGGAACCACTTGAGGGCCGGAGGCGTGGCCGCCGAGTAACCGAAACCGAAGCCCGCGCCGGCGAAGACGCCGAAGCCGAGGATCCAGCCCCAGTAGCTGGAGGTCTGGGAGCAGATGAGGAAACCCGCGCCGACCAGCAGACCACCAAGGATGGCGGTGAGCCGGGGACCGACCTTGTCTTGCATCTTGCCGCCGAGGATCATGCAGAGCGCGAAAACGAGGCAGGCATAGGCATAGGGGTCGCCCGAACCCGGGAACAGTTTGCCAATCTCGCCTTTGAGCATGCTGTAAGCATAAAGGATACCCAGGGCCAGGTTGATTCCGAGTCCGGCCAGCGTTACGGTCCAACCTCTGTTTTTCACTTGTTGGCTAGTCATGACATTTACCTCCTTGGTTTGAATGGGTGTTTAGATCGGAAGAGCACACGTCTGAACTCCAGTCACGAATCACCATCTC
>CALJLX010000311.1 GCA_937982495.1 uncultured Desulfuromonas sp. | reverse complement strand
GGTCGTAACAACCCTTGCCGTAACCCAAGCGGAATCCTTCCAGGTCGTAGGCGACCCCGGGGATGACCATCAGGTCGATGGCCGCGAGCGTAAGGATGCTTACGCCAACGGGTTCGAGGATGCCGAAGCGTCCAGGGCGCATGCCGTCGAGGTCGGATACCTCGACGAATTCCAGACCGGTTGCGGCGACTCGGGGATAAGCCAGCCGTTTACCCGCCTCGCGGGCGGCATGAAAAATCGTATCCGTGGGAACTTCGTCGCGAACCGGGCTATACAGGGCCAAAACGTTCGCGGCGACATATTCCGGGGTGCTCAGCAGCCGGGATTGGGCAGCTTGGCCCCAGGCGGCACGGTCGGCCATCGAGATCCGCCGACGCCGCTCGAGCATGGCGGTACGAAGGGATTGCTTGGGCATGGCCAGAGTGCTCCGCGCGGGAGCCCTGGAGGAGGGACAGGAAAAGGCAGGCGGGCGGGGTTCAGGGGAACATCAACCACGAATCATCGTAAGCCGGCAGGGCAAGGGGGAATTCCCCTGTCACTTGAGTCGAAACCGTAAGAACCTTATCGGCGAAACTCCTTGAGCCGGGTCGCGGAAGGCACTTGGATTGTGGTCCGCGAACGCCCTGCAAAGGCTACGATAACTATGAAACAAAGCCGAGGCTGAAAACCAAACCGGTAAACCGTCGCGGCCCAGCCGCGACCCGTGGGGTACTGCCGTTTCGATGTCGCATCTCCAGCAGGGAGATGATGGTAAAGAAGACGCGTGGCCGAATTCGACCAAAACACGTCATCCCTTTTAATTCCGACCGGTTATTGCCCGCCGGACTGATCGTCCAGTCGTTCCAGCAGGATGCGCAGGCGACGATTCACGTCCTCGTCTCCGCCCTGCGCGACTGCTTCCTGCTGTCGGAGCAAACGCCCCGAAACATTCATCAGGGCCAGGATGGCACTGGCCAGGGTATCGGCGGAACGGCCCGAAGTCATCACCTCGTTCAGTCGGTCATTGACAAAACTCGCGACCCGCCGCACTTCCTCGGCCGGCTCCGCGCTTCTGACCACATAAGGCTGGCCAAGAATCGTGACCTCCACCGACTCTTTCAAAGAGACTCCCCGTCGAGAAGGTCCAGACGACCGATGATCCGGTCAAGCTCTTCGCGGAAAGTCCGGCGCTCCTCCAGAAGCGTCTGATTTTCCTGTTCCAGCTCCCGCACCCGCCGACCCAGTTCGTTCTGTCGGTCGAGCAGCCGGGTCAATTTTTCTTCGAGCCGAGTAATCAGCTCCAGGGTATCGGATGCCATCGTGAAAGACTCCAGTACGATAGAAAATATTAGAAAAAGGGTCCGATAAAGTCAAGATTTTTCAAGGTTCCCGAAACAATGCGTCGACGAAGAGATCGGGGTCGAAGGGTCGCAGATCGTCGACCCCCTCGCCGATCCCCACATATCGCACCGGCAGGCCCAGCTCGGCGCCGATGGCGACCACCATTCCCCCCTTGGCGGTGCCGTCCAGCTTGGTCAGGGCGATGCCCGAGACCTCGACCGCCTCCTTGAAGAGCCGCGCCTGAATCAGGGCGTTCTGCCCGGTGGTAGCGTCGAGCACCAGCAGGGTTTCGTGCGGGGCACCGGGGATCTCCCGCCCAAGCACCCGGCGGATTTTCTTCATCTCTTCCATGAGATTGACCTTGGTGTGCAGCCGGCCGGCGGTATCGAGAATCAGCACATCGGCCTTGCGGGCCAAAGTCGCCTTGGCGGCGTCGAAGGCCACGGCGGCCGGATCGGCCCCCTCGCCGTGACGGATCACCTCGACCCCGGCGCGCTCCCCCCAGATCGCCAGCTGCTCGGCGGCGGCGGCGCGGAAGGTGTCGCCGGCACCGAGCACCACCCGCTTGCCCTGGGAGGTGAACTGCCGGGCGAGCTTGCCGATGGTGGTGGTCTTGCCGACGCCGTTGACCCCAACAACCATGATCACGAAGGGCCGGGCCTGTTCCAGGTCGAGCGCCCCCGCCTCCAGCTTGAGGCGCTCGCGCAGCTCCTCGCGCAAGGCCGCGCGCAGGGCGGAGGGGGACATCTCGCCACGGGCGACCCGGCCGCGCAGCGCCTGGATGACGTCGCCGGTGGTGGCCATGCCGAAATCGGCGGTGATAAGGAGTTCTTCTAGGTCATCGAGCAGTTCGTCGTCCACCCGCCGACCGCTGAGCAGACTGTCGAGACGGCCGACCAGGGCGCTCTGGGTCTTCGCCAGCCCGGCGCGCATGCGCTCGAAAAGGCTCGCGGGCGGAGCGGCCGGGGCTTCGACCGCGATTTTTTCCGGTGGCGTCGGCGCCGCTTCGACCGCCTCCGCTTCGGCCTCCTCTTCAAGGGTGACTTCCGCCCGGCGGGGCGGAACCGGCTTTTTGCGCCGCCCGATCCGCAGCAGCAGCAGAATGAAGAGCGCCACCGCCAGGGTGACCAGCAGATAGAGGACGCCGAGCGCTCCGACTTCGCGATAGATTTCCGGCACACCCAACCGGCCGAGGAGCGGAGCGACGGTCTGCACCCAAAACTTGAGCAGCTCTCCGAGTTGGGCGAGATAATTCTTCAGAAGATTGGAAAACTGATCCATGGTCAATTCACTCCCGGGATACGGCACAACGGAGGGCTCTAAGGCGCTCAGCCGATCTCCCCGATCAATCGCGCGACACAGCGGCGCGCCTCGAAAAGCGCCCGTCCAAAGGCCTGCCCCCGCGCCAGGGTCAAGACCAGAAAATATTCGGAAGTCACCGGCATGACCAGAATCTCCATGCGGTCGGTGGTAATGACGATCTCCCGGGGTTCGGCCCCGTCGAGACGCTGCACCAGATCGCGCAGGCGATTGAGGATCACACCCTTGTGGGCGCCGATCACCTTGAGCTCGTAGGCATCCATGCGCGCGACCTGATCGACCGCCTCTCCCTCCCAGTCGGCGAGGATCGCCCCGCCGGCGCCGGGCACCGCCGCGACCAGATCCCCGAGAATCGCCTTAAAGGCCATAAGCCTCCTCGAATTCGTGGAAACGCACCGAGACCAGCTTGGAAACCCCCGGCTCCTCCATAGTCACTCCATAGAGGGTGTCGGCGACCTCCATGGTCCGCTTGCTGTGGGTAATGATGATGAACTGGGAAACCTCGGACATTTCCTTGATCATTTCATTGAAGCGGCCGATGTTGGCGTCGTCCAGGGGGGCATCCACCTCATCGAGCATACAGAACGGGGAAGGCTTGATGAGAAAGATGGAAAAGATCAACGCCACCGCCGTGAGCGCCTTTTCCCCGCCGGAGAGGAGGCTGACGTTCTGCAGCTTCTTGCCCGGCGGCTGGACGATGATCTCGAGCCCCGTTTCCAGCAGGTCGCTCTCGTCGGTCAGCCGCAATTCCCCCTGACCGCCGCGGAAGAGACGCGGGAATATCTCCCGAAACTTGTCGTTGACCAGATCGAAGGTTTCGCGAAAGCGCTTGCGGGTGGTGCGGTTGATCTTGCCGATAGCGGTCTGAAGTCCATCCAAGGACTGTCGCAGATCCTCCTGCTGCACCTGGAGAAACTGGCCCCTTTCTTCCAACTCGCGATATTCCTCGATGGCGGTCAGATTGACCTCGCCGATCGCCTCGACAGCCTGGCGCAACTCCTCCAGCCGCCCTTGTGCCGCCTCGACATCGGCCTCCACCTCCGTCGTCGCCGTGCCATCGCGCAGGTCGACGCGATAGCGTTCCAGCACGTTGGCATGAAGGTGTTCCGCTTCCAGGGCCAGCTCCCGCAGCCGCAGCTGCCCAGCGCCATGGGTCTCGCGCAGGGCGTCGAGCTCTTCGCGCAGCCGGCGCAAACGCTCCTGGCGTTCCTCCAGCTTCTCTTGGGCGAGAGCGAAACGCTCGCGAACTTCGGCCAGACGCGCCTGATCCCCGAGGTGGCGCTCGGCCAGCACCTCCTGCTCGATTTTCAGGTGCTCGCTCTCGGCCGCCAGGCGCGCCTCCTCCTCCAGCGCCTCCCGGCAGCGTTCGGCGATGAGCGTCCGCCGGCTCTGCAGATCCCGGCGCAGACGGGCCAGGCGATCCAACTCCCCCCGCTGGCCGTCCTCCCGCTCGCGCAGACCGGCGACCGTCACCTTCAGCGCCGTCACCCGCTCGCGCACTACGGCGATTTCCCGGCGCAACACCTGGGCCTCTTCCTGGATCCGGGCAACCCCCTCCTCGTGCTCCAGGCGTTGCCCTTCCAGATGCGCCCGGGCGCCTTGGGTCTCCTCCAGGCGGCGGTCGAGCTCCCGCTCCTCGCCGTGCAGCTGCTCGTCTTCGAGGGCCAGCAACTCCAGCCGCTCGTCCAGACGGGCGCGGGTATCTTCCAGTCGCTGCCGATCCTTTTCGCTGTCCATGACCTTGAGCGCCTGCCCGTGGCGGGCACTTTCGACCTCGCGCAGCCGTTCCTCGCTCGCGCGCAGGGCCTCCCGCAAGCGCTCCCGTTCCCCATCGAGGGCGGCGAGACGCTCTTCCTGGGATGCGACCAGCACGGCGAGTTCCTTCATTTCGCGTTTTTTGTGCAGGAGTCCCTGTCCCAGCCCCTGACGGCCGCCGCCGGTGAATTCCCCGCGCCAGCTCAACAGTTCGCCGGCCTCAGTGACCAACAGCGTTCCGGCGGGGAGGGGTCGTCCCCAGTAGGGTTCCAGGCTCGGCACCTGGCCGCAACCGGCAAGCAGGGCGCGGACCAGATCCTCGCTCCCGGGACGCGGACTGACCAGTTCCGCCAGGGGGCGGGCGCCGTCGGGAAGCGGCGCGGGCGCCGTCGTCCAGTCGGGCCAAGCGAAGGTCGAACGACCGTCCCGGCCGCCGAGAAAGGCGGCGGCGGCGACGGCGGTTTCGCGATCGGGGGCGACGAGGGCCTGCAAGCGCTCGCCCAAAACCGCTTCCAGGGCCGTTTCCAGATGGGCCGGGGCTTCGAGGTGATCGGCGACCACCCCGGAGAAGCGGCCGCGCCACCCGTCGTCGGCGAAGAGCGCCTTGACGCCGCCGCCATAGCCTTCGAGATCCCGCTCCAGCTGGCGCAGGGAGAGAAGCCGGGAACGGTTCCGCCCAAGTTCCTCGCGGTGACGGGCGAGAATCGCCTCGTTCTCCTCCCGCTCTTCCCGAAGGCGGGCGACGGCGTCGCGCAACCCTTCCTGCTCTTCCCCCAGGGACGCATGGGCGGCGCGCAGGGCGGCGAGGGACGTCGCCAGCTCGGCGATGAGAGATTCGGCCTCTCCGAGCTGTTCCCGCAGACGCACCGTTTCGCCGCGCTGCCGGGTCTTGCGTTCTTCGAGCTGACGGCGGCGGCGTTCGATCTCCTGCTGGCCGGCACTGAGCTGGGACAGGTCGGTCAATAGCCGGTAGAGCAACTGGCGGGTTTCCTGCTGCGCCGCGTCCAGATCCCCATCGCGCTGAGAGAGTTCGGCCAGGGCCGCCTCCCCCTCGGCAAGATGCCGTAATTCCCGCTCCAGATCCCCGCCGAGGTCTTCGCGGGTCTGCTTGAGGCGTTCTTCCTCGCCGTCGGCCTCGGCCAGACGCCGCGCCACCTCCTGTTCCTCGGCGAGGCCCTGTTCCCGGCGGCGGGCCAGGCCTTCCCCTTCCCGGGCCGCCAGGGCGAGCCGCCCGGCGACCTTTTCGAGCTCGGCGGCAAGGAGAAATACCTGCTCCTGCAAGCGCGCGACCACCCGCTCTTCCTCCCCCTGGGCCTGGCGCGCCTCGTCCAGCGTTCGCTCTTCCTGCTCCAGACGCGCCGCCAGGGCGGTCAGGGTCTGACGTTCTTCCTTGTCTCGCGCCCCCCCCGCTTCGAGGGTCGCGCTCAGTTCGGCGAAACGCCGCCGGGCCAGCCCTACCTCGATCCCTTTGAGCTCTTCCCGCAGGGCGCGAAAACGCTCGGCCTTCTGCGCCTGGCGCTTGAGGCTCGCGGTCTGCCGTCGCACCTCGGCGACGATATCCCCCAGCCGCAGCAGGTTCTGGCGGGTCGCCTCGATCTTGCGCAGGGCCGCTTTCTTGCGGGATTTATATTTGGTGACCCCGGCCGCCTCCTCGATGAGAAAGCGGCGATCCTCGGGCTTGGCGTTGAGGATCATGCCGATTTTGCCCTGCTCGATGATCGAGTAGGCCCGCGCCCCGACCCCCGTATCCATGAAGAGTTCGGAGATGTCGAGCAACCGGCAAGGGGTCTTGTTGATCAGATATTCGCTGTCGCCGTTACGAAAGAGCCGGCGGGTGACCATAATTTCCGCGTACTGGCGGTAGGCGGCGGGGGCCAGGCCGTCGTCGTTGGCGAAAATCATCGAGACCTCGGCCATACCCAGCGGCTTGCGCGATTCGCTGCCGCCGAAAATCACATCCTCCATGGCGCGGCCGCGCAGATTCTTGGCGTTCTGCTCCCCCATCGCCCAGCGGATGGCGTCGACGATATTGCTCTTGCCGCAACCGTTGGGGCCGAGGATGGCGGTGATTCCCGACTCGAAATCGAGGGCGACCCGATCGACGAAGGATTTGAAACCCTGGATTTCTACCCGCTTGATCTTCATGGATGAGGAAAAGACGACTCCTGGGCCGGACGGCCGGGACAAAACAAATAGCGTGGCATGTTATCAAGGGGGCACCGGCATGTAAAGATTTTATCCGGTTGCCTTTAATCCGCCTTGGGAGGTATGATTCGGGCCATGATCGAATGGCAGGTACACCCCACCGAGGCGGACAATCCCCTGGAATTTCTG
>CALJLX010000310.1 GCA_937982495.1 uncultured Desulfuromonas sp. | reverse complement strand
AGGTGCAGGTAGCGGATGGCGAAGAAATAGGGCAGCCCCCAGAGGCCGCCCCAGATCAGACGGGGATAGAGCCAGGCGCGGGTGAACTCGGGAGCCATATCGACCCCGAAAAGAGCGGTCACCCCCCAGAGGCCGCCAAGCCAGGCGGCGACGCTGTTGACCAGGGCGGCGAGCAGCCCGGCGCAGAAGCAGACGGCGATCAGGGCGCTGGTGCGTTGCATCGGATCCCTCCTTGGATGGCGTCGCAAAAACTCGCGTTTTTCATCAGCCGCTCAGGCGACGACCTCGTTCATGCTGCCGCTGCGATATCCCTGCAAATCGAGGGCGACGTAGGTGAACCCGGCGGCCTTGAACGCGGTCACCACCTCGGCCCGCAGGGTTTCGTCGCCAAAGCGGGCCAACTCTTCCGGGGCGACCTCGATGCGGGCGATGTCACCGTGATAGCGCACCCGGTAGTTGCGAAACCGCCGTTGCCGCAGAAAATCTTCGCAGCGCTCCACCTGGGCCAACCGCTCGGCGGTGATTTCCGTGCCGTAGGGAAAGCGGGAAGCGAGACAGGCAAAGGGCTGCTTTTCGGCGGTGGACAGGCCGAAGCGGCGGCTGAGTTCGCGAATCTCCGCCTTGCCGAGACCGGCTTCGAGCAGGGGCGAGCGCACCCGCAGCTCGTCGGCGGCCTGGCGGCCGGGACGGAAATCGCCGAGATCGTCCACATTCGAGCCGTCGAGAATCTCGGCGAAACCGAGTTCCAGGGCTTTGGCGCGGCAGAGGGAAAAGAGTTCTTTTTTACAATGGTAGCAGCGGGAGCGGTCGTTTTCGGCGAAGCCGGGGATTTTCAGCTCGTCGCTTTCGACCACCAGCTGCCGGACGCCGAAGGCCGCGGCCAGGGCACGACTCTCCTCGAACTCGTAATGGGGATAGGTCGGCGAGGTCGCGGTCAGCGCCAGCACCTTGTCGGCGCCAAGGACCGCCACCGCCGTCCGCAGCAGCAGGGTCGAGTCGACGCCGCCGGAAAAGGCGATCAGCACCGACCCGAAACCGCGTAGAATCTCCTGCAACCGCGAATATTTATGATCCAGATCCGCCATGTGATCCTTTGCCTAAACTCCCCCTCGCCCGCCGGGAGAGGGGGTTGGGGGGTGAGGGCCGACGGGTGGTCGCCTCAGTCGTAAATCCCCGTCGACAGGTAACGCTCGCCGGTATCGCAGAGGATGGTCACGACATTCTGCCCCGGCTTGAGCTTACGGGCCACCTGCAGAGCGGCGAAAACGTTGGCGCCGGCGGAAATGCCGACAAAAAGTCCTTCGACCCGGGCCAGTTTGCGGGCGGTGGCGATGGCGTCGTCGTTGCCGACGCGGATGACCTCTTGGTAGATGGTGGTGTCGAGGACATCGGGAACGAAGCCGGCGCCGATCCCCTGAATCTTGTGCAGCCCCGGGTCGCCGCCGGACAGGACCGCCGAATCGACCGGTTCCACCGCCGCGATGAGAACCTGGGAATTGCGGGCCTTGAGTGCCCGCCCGACCCCGGTGATGGTGCCGCCGGTGCCGACCCCGGCGACGAAGGCGTCGACCGCGCCGTCGAGAGCGGCGAGGATCTCCGGCCCGGTGGTCTGCTCGTGAACGCGGGGGTTGGCGGGATTTTTGAACTGCTGCGGCATGTAGCCCTTTTTCGCCCGGACAAGCTCCTCGGCTGCGTCGATGGCGCCGCGCATCCCCTGGGCGCCGGGGGTCAGAACCAGTTCGGCGCCGTAGGCCCCGAGCAGCCGCCGCCGCTCTTGGCTCATGGTGTCGGGCATGGTCAGGATCAGCTTGTAGCCCTTGACGGCGCAGACCAGGGAGAGGCCGATGCCGGTGTTGCCGCTGGTCGGCTCGACGATGGTCGCGCCGGACTTAAGCCGCCCTTCCCGTTCGGCCGCTTCGATCATGGCCAGGGCGATACGATCCTTGACGCTGCCGCCGGGATTCATCGATTCGAGTTTGCCCCAGACGGCGGCCCCGCTCCCGTCGCCGAGGCGGGTGATTTGGACCAAGGGGGTCTGGCCGATCTGCCCCAGGGGGCTGGTACTTGTGGTTGCCGGCATGAAATCCTCCGTACTGCGGTCAGATATAGTACATAAAGCGATGATCGAGCTCCTTCTCCAACCCCATGGTCTTGCCCTGCTCGCACAGATCCTTGAGGGTCACCGAGTCGAAATAGGCGGAAAGCCGCCGGGTCGCCTCGGCCCAGATCTGCTGGGTGACGCAGCGACTGTCGAACTCGCACTTGCCTTTACTTTCCTCGCAGTCCTCCCGGGCGCAGAGAACCAGGGTCAGGTCTCCCTCGGCGGCGAGGAGAATCTGTCGAACGGTGATCTCCTCAGGCTTACGGGCGAGCATGTACCCCCCCTGCGGCCCGCGCCGGCTCTTGATCAGGCCGGCCTTTTTCAGATCCTGGAAAATCTGCTCCAGATAACGGGGCGAGATATCCTGGCGTCGGGAGATGTCCTTGATCTGCGTCGGCAGGTTGCCGGAATGGTAGGCCATGTCGAACAGGGCGCGGAGACCGTAACGGCTTTTGG
>CALJLX010000309.1 GCA_937982495.1 uncultured Desulfuromonas sp. | reverse complement strand
GGTGCGGATGGCCTGGGCAATCGCCATGGCATAGAGAGCGTTGGCCTGGAGGCACACCGGGTGGGGATGGGTCAGTGAGGCATCGCGTCGCGCCCATTCGGCAACCTGCGGCAAGGGGTGGCTGACGCCGAAAATCCCCAGCGGGCTCACCCGCATCAGCGCGCCATTGGCCTGGCTTTCCGGGTTGGGGCGCCCACAAAGCCCCCGGGCGACGGTCATGCCGCAATCGAAGGGGTCGGATTCGAGCCAATAGACATAGGCCTCGCGCACGGTTTCCCGATCATAGGTACGGCAATCGACCAGAGTGCGGGCGAGAAGCAGCGCCATTTCGGAATCGTCGGTCGGCTGGCCGGCGATGGTCTTCCAGGTGCCGCCGTCGGCCAGCTCGCGCACCCCGTAGGGATAGGCTTGTCGAATCTCCTCCGGCGACCGGAACTCGACCAGGCTGCCCAGGGCATCCCCGGCCAGCTGCCCGAGAAGACATCCCTGGGCGCGGGCAAGGATCGCCTCGCTTTGACCGCTCTTTGTTTCAGGCATCGGCATCCGCTTACAGGTTTTCCGATATGAATTGGATCACGATGGCGGCGGGCCATTGGACCTTGAAGCCGAAGTGTCCGACCAGTCCGGCAAAGAGGATGAGGGCGCAGACGAGCAGGTAGATTTTCAGCCCGCCGATGAAGGAGCGGCTCAGCAGGGCCAACAGAAAATAGAGGGCCAGCGCGACGACGAAGGCGAAGGTCCACATCTGGCCCAAATCAAGGGGCATGCCGGAGACGTCCTTGAACAGGGCCATGATCAGAACCCCCGGCAGCGCGCAGAAGATCGCGCAGATTACCAGCAGACTGAAGATGAGTTCCCCGAGTCCGCCCTTTCGTTCTTCATGCGCCATCGTTTCCCTCCCTGGCTGAATACCGGATGAAGGGGTTCGCGTTCCCCCACGGCCGGTCCGCGCCGGGTTCCGTTCGGCGCGATGATGAGGTCAGCATACCCGGGGCAGGCGACAGCTGCTGTCGCAAAGAGGAAGGAAAATATTTTTTGGAAAAATCCCCCGGCATCGGCGATAATCTAGCCAGTCTAGCCAGATGGGAGGCCCCGATGTCGACAAGCAGGAAGAATGAGCTTCACGCCGATGAGTGGCAGCTGCAGGAAGCCAAGAACCGCCTGAGCCGGGTGGTCGAGGAGGCCCGGCGCGGCAAGCCGCAGACCATTACCCTGCGGGGGACGCCGGCCGCCGTGGTCCTTTCCTTCGAGCAGTACCAGGAGCTGACCCGGCCCCGCTTGCCCCTTTCCGAGTTTTTCAAAAGCTCTCCCCTGCGCGGGGTGGAGCTGGAACTGGAGCGGAGCCGCGATACGGGGCGCGAGGTGGAGCTGTGAGATTTCTGCTCGATACCTGCGTCATTTCCGAACTCGTCCGTCCCCGGCCCGACGAAAGGGTTCTGGACTGGATCGATGCGGTTGACGAGGCGGGATTGTACCTGAGCAGCTTGACGCTGGGGGAGTTGGAGAAGGGGATCAGCAAATTGCCGGTCTCCGCCCGGCGCGATCAACTGCGGGACTGGCTGGAGCGGGATCTGGCGGCGCGGTTTTCCACGCGGATTCTTCCGGTCGATGCTTCGGTCGCCCTGGTCTGGGGCCGACTGCAGGGGGAAGCGGAAGGGGCCGGGATGAAGCTGCCGGTGATCGACTCCCTATTGGCGGCCACCGCTGCCTGTCATCAGCTCACCCTGGTCACCAGAAATGTCGCCGATTTCGCCCGCTGCGGCGTTCCCCTGCTCAATCCCTGGAACGCCTGACGCCCGTTTTTTCTTTCCTGCCTCGCCCCGCCTCGATTGTCCCTTCCCGCCGCTCAGTCGCCGAGCACCTCCACCAGACCGCCGCCGATGCAGAAATGAATCCAGGTGCCGAGAACCGGCGCGCCGGTCGCCTCGGTGACGGCGAGGCGGTAGGCGGCCAGCTGCCCGGCATAAGCCAGAGCCTGGGCGGACCAGTCCTCGCGGCGGCCGGGGAAGGATTTATGATCGACGATCAGCCAGCCCTGAGGCGTGGCGACGAGCAGGTCGATCCAGCCGTTGAGGCGCTGGCCATTGCCGAGATCGCATTCGATGGGCCATTCGGGGTGGAAGGCGGTCGCGGCGAACTCCCGTTGCAGGGTCTCCCGCAGACGGCGACCGAGCACCGCCGCTTCCTCGGGGCGGACGACGCCGCTCAGGCCGTTGGCGGTCAAGAGCTCGGCGCAGCGCGTCTCGGCATCCGTTCCCAAGGCGTCGCTGAACTCGGCGGCGATGAGGTAGTGAATCAGGGTGCCGAGATGATCCATTTCCGGCTTGCCGTTGATCGGCAGGCGCGAGCCCAGGT
>CALJLX010000308.1 GCA_937982495.1 uncultured Desulfuromonas sp. | reverse complement strand
TCGGCCCTGGACAACCGGCCGCTGACCTTCGAGGAGTTCGAGGCCAAGGGGATCCAGACCGTCTACGTTTCGGCGACCCCGGCCGACTACGAGCTGCAGAAGGCCGAAGGGGTGGTGGTCGAGCAGATCGTCCGCCCCACCGGGCTGGTCGATCCGCCCATCGAGGTGCGTCCGGCCACCGAACAGGTGGACGATCTGATCCACGAAATCCGCCTCACTGTCGAGAAGCAGGAGCGGGTGCTGGTCACCACCTTGACCAAGCGCATGGCCGAGGATCTCACCGGCTATCTGCAGGAACTCGGCATCAAGGTCCGCTATCTCCACTCGGACATCCACACCGTCGAACGCATGGAGATCATCCGCGATCTGCGCCAGGGGAAGTTCGACGTGCTCATCGGCATCAACCTGCTGCGCGAGGGGCTCGATATCCCCGAGGTGGCGCTGGTGGCGATCCTCGACGCCGACAAGGAAGGCTTCCTGCGCAGCGCCCGTTCCCTCATCCAGACCTGCGGCCGCGCCGCCCGTAACGTCAACGGGAGGGTGATCATGTACGCCGACCGGGTCACGAAATCGATGCAGGCCTGCCTCGACGAAACCGCCCGCCGCCGCGCCACCCAGTTGGCCTACAACGCCGAGCACGGCATCACCCCGGAGACGGTGAAAAAGAGTCTGCGCACGATCCTCGAAGACATCGCCGAGAAGGATTATGTGGAACTGCCGAAGGTGGCGGAGGAGTTCGAGGAGTACGGCGGTCCCGAGCAGCTGAAAAAAGAGATCGCCCGGCTCAAAAAGGCGATGCTCGCCGCCGCCGCCGACCTCGATTTCGAGCAGGCCGCCGCGTTGCGGGACCGGATGCTGGCGCTGGAGAAGCAGGAGTTGCGGTTGCGGGATTAAGGGGAGACGGAGAGCGGCCGGGTCGATAAAGGTCAGGGGGGATTTTCCAGCGTTGCGGAAAATCCCCCCTGTTTTTGTGTCAGACCGCCGACCAGGCCGTTCAGTATTTGCCGAATTCCGAATCGTCCAGGGCGATCACCGGGCTGGGGGATTCCTGGTCGAGTCGGTCCCAGCCGGTTTCGGCCGCCGTTTCGATCCGGGGGGGGCGCGCCGGTTTCGCGGGAGCGGGAAGGGGGAGGCTTCTTCCCTTGCTTTTCCCGGCCGGTGGGCGGAACGTCGCGGCCCCGGTCCCCGGACCCGCGAGTTTGAAGCTTCGCAGCATGTTCCGCAGTTGTTCCGCCTGGCTGGAAAGCTCCTCGGCCGCCGCCGCGCTCTCCTCGGCATTGGCGGTATTCTGCTGGGTGACCTGATCGATCTGGCCGAGGGCGGTGTTGATCTCGGCGATGCCCTGGGCCTGTTCGTTGGAGGCGGCGGCGATTTCCGCCACCAGGTCGGTGACCTTGCCGATGCCGTTGACGATCTCGCCGAGGGCTTCGGCGGTCTTGTCGGCGATCTGCGAGCCGGCGGCTACTTTACCGACCGAGCCTTCGATCAGATCCGCCGTTTCCTGCGCCGCTTTCGCGCTACGGGCGGCGAGGTTGCGCACCTCCTCGGCGACCACCGCGAAGCCCTTGCCGTGCTGACCGGCCCGGGCCGCCTCTACCGCCGCGTTCAGGGCGAGCAGATTGGTCTGGAAGGCGATCTCGTCGATGGTCTTGATGATTTTCGAGATGTTGTGGCTGGAGGCGTTGATGTCGCCCATGGCCTCGATCATCTCGACCATGCGCGCGTTCCCCTCGTCGGCCGCCTGCCGGGCCTGGGCGGAAAGCCGGTTGGCGAGGGTGGCATTCTCGGCGTTCTGCCGGGTCTGGGCGCCCATCTCGTTCATCGAGCTGCCGATCTCTTCCAGCGAGGCGGCCGACTCCGTCGCCCCTTGCGACAGGGACTGGCTGGCGTCGGAGACTTCGCCGCTGCCCGCCGCGATCTGCTCGCCGGAGGCCTGGATCCGGCCGATGATATCGCGCAGGTTGGTCACCATGGTGCGCAGCGCCCGGCCAAGACCATCTCGTTCCGAACTCGGCACGACGTCCCGGGTCAGATCCCCTTCGGCAATGGCCAGGGCCACGGTTTCTCGCTCCCGCAGCACGGCGATCAGACGATCGATGCCATTTTTCAGTTGCTCGATTTCAACCGCGCCGGTGGCTCTTTTCCCGTCGCCGGTGAAAGTTTCCGAGGTGTCTCCCTGGGCGAGTCTGTCGGCGAGATGGGCCGCCTCGACCACCGGCCCGGTGACCCGGCGGGTGACAAGGAGGATGACGCCACCGATTACCGCCAGCATGAGGGCGATGAAGATTCCCGTTTTCCAGCGCAGGTCGAAGATCTTGGCCTGCCCGGTCGCCTGGGTTTCGGCAAGCAAGGTCTGGGAGGCGGAGATATCCTGGGCCATGAGCATGACCCCGACCACCTGTCCGGAAAAATCTTTCAGCGGGAAGGCGGCCAAATAGTATTTGTCTTTCTCGGAAAAAGCCGTTTGCGTCAGCCCGGCGCGCAGCAGTTCGACAGTCGCCATCGGGTCGGTGACGGCCCTATCCGTCCCTTCGACCAGAATAAAGTCGTCGCCGACCGGCGGATGCTTGGCGGGGTCGTTCATTTTATTGGCGACCTTCAGTAGTTCGCTCTTCATGTAGACGGCGTAAAACTGGTTGTCGGCG
>CALJLX010000307.1 GCA_937982495.1 uncultured Desulfuromonas sp. | reverse complement strand
CCGTCGATGCCGAGGCCGCAGTTGGAGCCGATGACGTCGGCGCCCAAGGCGTCGAGGGTGACGGCGGCGGCTTCCGGCGGGGTACCGAGGACGGTACGCCCGGCGTCGTCGAAGGTCATCTGGGCGATGACCGGCAACGTTGAAAATTCGCGGCAGGCGATCACCGCCGCCCGCAGCTCGCGGATATCGAGAAAGGTCTCCAGGGAGATGAGATCGGCGCCGCCCGCGACGAAAGCCCGCACCTGCTCGCCGAAGATGTCGACCATCTCATCGAAACCGGCATCCCCCACCGGCTGCAGAAAGCGCCCGGTCGGACCGATGGAGGCGGCCACGAAATGCCCGGGCCCGGCAACCCGACGGACGATCTCGACCCCGGCCCGGTTGATCTCGGCGACCCGTCCTTCCAGTCCGTAATGGGCCAGTTTGCTTCGGCTGCCGCCGAAGGTGTTGCTCACCAGGATATCCGCCCCGGCTTCGGCGTAGGCACGATGCACCCCCGCCACGATCTCGGGTGCTTCCAGATTCATCGCCTCGGGGGAAGCGCCGGGCTGGAGGCCACGTTCTTGCAGCATGGTGCCCATGGCGCCGTCGAGCACCAGCACCCGTTCCTTGATGGCGTGAAGAAAATCGGCCATGTCATTCCTCGTTGGGTTGAGCGGCACCGGCGTCGAGCCGGGGCCGGGCCGGGGAAAATTCGGCGGTAATCGGGCCGCGCAGATCGACGTGCCCCTTGAGGGTCTGCACCGGCTCCCCTTCGATGAGGATCCGGATCTGGCGGATATGGGAAAAGTTGGCGGCCAGGGTATTGGCCAGGGCCTGCACGGTCAGCAGTTCGCTCATGCTCCCCCCGGGATGGCCGGAGACCAGTTCGCGGCTGAAGCTGACCCAGGCCGTGGCGCCGTCGACGGCCACCGTCTGCACCCGCGTGCCCGGCGGCAGCACCGGCACCAGCGGCCCCGAGGGTCCCGCGATCAGGGCTTCCAGGCTGCGGCGCAGACAGTCCTCGATCACCTGGCAATCCTCGATCCGGCCCGTCTCCGCCACCAGTCCGTCCCCGGCGACGGTGGCGAAATAGAGCTGCACCTCGCGCATGACGGGCGGCGGCTCCGGCGGCGGGGGCGGCGGCGAAGGGGCGAAAAGAAAGCGCCCGATCAGCACCCCGGCGACGCCGAGAAGCACGATCACCAGCGACGGCACCAGCTTGTTCAGCGGCTTTTTGGATGGTGTTGCCATGAGAACCTCCTCACGCGGCGCGGGCGGATAATCCGGAAAGACCGGCTGTGTTCAATCGAGGCTGACCTGGGTTACCCCGTTCAGATCGCGGCCGAGAAAGGCGCCGCCCACCCGAACGAAGCGGGTCGGAATATCCGTGACGAAAAAACGCGGCCCCCCCGGATCGCTCCGGCGGGGAAGGCGATGGCCGTTGAGCATGGCCTCGACGACGCGGGAAGTCTCCTCGGCCGAATCGACCAGGGCGACCTGATCGCCCAGCACCTGCCGCAGGGTACTTTTGAGCAGGGGATAATGAGTGCAGCCGAGGACCAGGGTGTCGATTCCCTTGGCCAGCAGCGGCGCCAAGTATTCCCGGGCGGTGAGCAGCGCCACCGGATGCTCGGCCCAACCTTCCTCGGCCAGGGGAACAAAGAGGGGACAGGGGGCGGAAAAAACTTCGATGGTCGGATCGAGAGCATGGATGGCGCGGGTGTAAGCGCCACTGGCGATGGTCCCCTCGGTGCCGATGACCCCGACCCGACCGCCGCGGGTCACCGCCGCCGCCTTGCGCGCGCCGGGCTCGATCACCCCGACCACCGGCAGGCGGAAACGCTCCTCCAGTTCGCCCAGGGCCACCGAGGAGGCCGTATTGCAGGCCACCACCAGCATCTTCACCCGCTGCTCGACGAGAAAGGCCGCCGCCTCCAGGGCGTAGCGCAGAACCGTCGCGGGACTCTTGCTGCCGTAGGGGACGCGGGCGGTATCCCCGAGATAGACCAGTTCCTCGCCGGGGAGCAGGCGCAGCATCTCCTTAAGGACGGTCA
>CALJLX010000306.1 GCA_937982495.1 uncultured Desulfuromonas sp. | reverse complement strand
TCTGCAGGGCGTTGTCGGCGTTCTGGCGGATGTTCGCCGCCATCTGTTCCATCGAACTCGAAGCCTCTTCCGCCGCCGCCGCCTGTTCGGTGGAGCCCTGGCTCATCTCCTCGGACGAGGCGGAGAGTTCCTGACTGCCCGAGGCGACGTTGTCGGCGGCGGTCTGGACGCTGGTGACCACCTCCTTCAGCTTGTCGACCATGGCATTGAGGGCATTGGCCAGTTGGCCGATTTCGTCCTGCTGGTCGATGTCGAGGCGCTGGGTCAGATCGCCGTCGCTCAGATGGCGCGCGAGACCGACACTGAGCAGAATCGGGCGGGTGATGATGCGGGCCAGGAGCAGGCCGAGCCCGAGCGAAAGCAGCACCCCGAAAACAATACCGGCGATGACCTCGATATTGGTCGTGGTCACGGCGGCATGGGCGGCCTTTTCCGCCTCGGCGCTTCCCGCCAGGGTCTCGGTCAGCAGGGCGTCGAGTGCCGCATAGGCCTCTTGCTGCTTGTCCGCGGCCTGGGTCAAGGCCTGGACACCCATTTGCCCGTAAAGTTCCACGGCTTTCTGGGCCTCTGTGCGCATGGCGCGAAACCTGTCGAAGGTTTCGGTCGCCGCCGGTTTGGTGATCTGTTCGTAAACCTGAACCGCACCTGCCCGGTCGTCGCCGGCGAGCCGTTGCTTGACCTGACCGACGCCCTGATGAAAGCGTTCATGGATCGGGCGGATTTCGGTCAGCATTTTCCGCAGCTCGGGATTGTTCAACTGCGCGCCGTCACTCGCGAGCCACTGGCCGAAATTGCATTGACTGTGGTCGTCGCCCCCTTCGAAGGATTTATCGATCGCCAGATAGTCCCCCAGCGCGCTCAGCAGGCGGTAATGATCCCCGCGAAACTCCTGGAATTTCCCCATCAGACCGACGGGATCGAGGATGCCGGCGGTTTCCAGGGTGTCGGACAACGCGAAGAACTTGTTGTTCTCCTCGGCCCAGATCTTGATTTTTTCGACGATCTCCTGCCAGTCCTTTTGCTCTTTCGGTGTGTGCGCGAGGGCTTCGTAGGCGGCGAAGGCCTGCCGATAGTCCTCGCGGGCCTTGGCGACCTGCTGATGTTGCGCCTGGCGCTGCTCCAGGGTGAGTTCCGGGGAGAGCAGGGTGCGCTGGGCGATCACCAGGGCGTTGAGTTTTTCCTTGATGGTCAGTAGATTCCGGACCGAGGGCAGTTCTTCTCCGGCGATTACGGTCAGATGCCGGTCGACGGTCCGGACCCCGTTGTAGCCGATCAGGCCGACCGCCAGTGTAATGGCGGCGGTGATCAGAAATGACGCGATCAGCTTGGTTCTGATTCTCAGGTTTTTAAACATTCCCGCCTCCCTTTGGTTTTGGATGGATTTTGCCTTGCCCGGCTGGACGGCGGAGCAGCGCGCCCCGGGGCATAAGGGTTTTCCCTGTACTTCGATCAATAATAGCACCCGAAATCGCATTTCATTTAAAGCGAAAAAATAATTGTCGCGAGAGAGGAAGAATGTGAAAGTACCTGTTTTATGGGGATTAATATAATGAGAAGTCGAAAAACACCGTTTGTCTGCGCGGGAGGCAGGAGATGGAGAGGATTGCGCGGAGGCGGGGGCGGTCGGCGGATAACCGTAGGGCGCGGCATGCCGCGCCCATGGCCTTGTCCGGTCAGAACTGCTCGAAATCGTCGTCCAGTCTGTCTTTGGCGGATTTCATGTCGAGAAGCAGGCCGCTTCCCCGTCTCGGGGCCGGGGAGGATTTCGCCGAGGCGACGTGGGCGATGGCCGCCGTTCTGCTTTTGCGGGTGGGCAGCGCTTTGCGCGTCATGCCGGAAGAGAGCGTATCGACCTTGAAAAAGCCGATGGTTTGCTGAAGTTGTTCGGCCTGGCCCGCCAACGTTTCCGAAGTCGAGGCCATCTCCTCGGTGGCTGAAGCATTCTGCTGAATCACGCGGTCGAGCTTCTGGATCGCCTGGTTCACCTGCTCGGCGCCGGTGTCCTGTTCCTTGCTGGCGGCGGAAATCTCCTGCACCAGTTCGGCGGTGCGCTGGATGTCCGGCACCATCCGCGCCAGCATCTCCCCGGCCTTCTCGGCGATATCCACGCTCCGGCCCGAAAGCTCGCCGATCTCGCCGGCGGCGTTCTGGCTGCGCTCGGCCAGCTTGCGTACTTCGGCGGCGACCACCGCGAAGCCCTTGCCGTGTTCTCCGGCCCGCGCCGCTTCGATGGCGGCGTTCAGCGCCAAGAGGTTGGTTTGCCGGGCGATTTCCTCGATGATGGTGATCTTCTCGGAGATCTGCTTCATCGCCCCGACCGTTTCGGTCACGGCCTTGCCTCCTTCCTGTGCGTCCTGGGCGCTCTTGACGGCGATTTTCTCGGTCTGCGAGGCGTTGTCGGCGTTCTGGCGGATGTTCGCCGCCATCTGTTCCATCGAGCTCGACGCTTCCTCGGCGGCCGCCGCCTGCTCGGTGGAACCCTGGCTCATCTCCTCGGAGGAGGCGGAAAGCTGCTGACTGCCCG
>CALJLX010000305.1 GCA_937982495.1 uncultured Desulfuromonas sp. | reverse complement strand
CAGGAAATCACCATCTACGACGGCCGCGTGCAACTGGTGCCGGTCGCCGAAACCGCGCCGCAAACCACCGAGCCGGCGCCCCCGCCGGAACCGGCCGAGGCAACGACCATTACCATCCAGCAGGGGGGACGCGGTTTCGTCAGCGAGGAGGAATTCAACGCCGCCGGCACCCTGGTCGACACCACCGACAACCGCCTGCTCATCGCCAGCGGCGAAACGGTCTTCCTCGACATCAAAAACCTGGAATCGGTCCAGCCCGGCGACCTCTACTCCCTCTTCGACGTCGGCGAGCCGGTCTCTCATCCTCTGACCGGACGAAAAGTGGGTTATCTGGTCGAGGATCTGGGAACGGCGCGCATCGTTGCCATCAACGAAGAAGTGGCGACGGCGGAAATCGACAAAGCCTACCAGGAGATCGAGCGCGGCGCCCGGCTGCGTCCCTACCAACCGGCTCCGGCCTCCATCGAACTGAAGCGGGCCACCCAGCCGCTGACCGGCACCCTGATCGAGGCCCACGACAGCAAACTCGCCATCAGCCAGTACGATATCGTCTATCTCGACCTCGGCAGCGACGACGGCCTGCAAGTCGGCAACCTGCTCAACATCACCCGCCCCCGGGACGCCTCGGCCATGGGACTGAATACCTCGGGGCTCAAACTCCCCGATGTCCTCCTCGGCGCGGCCGTGGTCATCGAAACCCATCCCCGCGCCGCCTCCGCGCTGGTGCTGAAAATCGCCGAACCCGTCTACCGAGGCGATCGTATGTCGACGGTGATGGAATAAAGCGGAAACAAACGGTAATCGATTGCAAAGAAGGATTGAGGGAGACTTCAATCCTTCTTTAATTTTGCGAACGCATGGAGGGACCGATGCCGACGGCGGTGGAACGCGCCTGGTTGCGCCTGCATCTCACCCGGGGATTGGGGCGCGTCGGGTTGAACCGGCTGATGGCGGCCTTCGCCTCCCCCGAGGCGATTCTCGCCGCCGCTCCCCGGGACTGGACCCGGCGGGCGGGGATCCGGCCGACGGTGGCCGAAGCCCTGCCCGCCGCCGATACCCCGCTCCTGCGCCAGGCCGAGGATCTTCTGGAGCGCGACGGCGTGCGCCTCGTCAGCTTCTGGGATGAAGCGGCTTACCCTCCCCTGCTGCGCCAGCTCCCCGACCCGCCCGCCCTGCTCTATGTCCGCGGCCGGCTCACCGATCAACCGGCCCTGGCGGTGGTCGGCGCCCGCCGGGCAACGACGGCCGGACGGCGCCTCACCGACGAAATCTGCGCCGAGCTCGCCTCCCGGGGGATCGCCATTGTCAGCGGCCTGGCCCGGGGCATCGACACGGCGGCCCATGAAGGAGCCCTGCGCGGGCTAGGGCAAACCGTCGCCGTGCTCGGCTGCGGCATCGATCAGGTTTATCCCCCCGAAAACCGCCGCCTCTTCCGGCACATCGCCGAAGAAGGAGCGATCCTCTCCGAATATCCTCCCGGGACGCCCCCGCTGGCGGGGCACTTTCCCGCCCGCAACCGCATCATCAGCGGCCTCGCCCAGGGAGTGCTGATCGTCGAGGCGGCCGAGGGGAGCGGTTCGCTGATCACCGCCGACTTCGCCCTGGAGCAGGGACGCGAGGTCTTCGCCGTGCCCGGGCCGGTCTACGCCGAAACCAGCGGCGGAGTCAATCGCCTGCTCAAGGAGGGCGCCCATCTGGTCACCGGCCCCGCCGACATCCTCGAAGTCCTCTGGCCGGGAACCCCCTCGCGCGGACAACGGCAAAAGGAAGATTCCCTCCTGGAAAAGCTCTCGGGAACGGCCCTGAACGTCTACCGGAACCTCGGCCGGGAACCGCTCCACATCGATGAATTGGCGCGGAAAACCGGCTTGACACCCATGGAGCTTTCCGCTATTTTGTTGCACCTGGAACTCCAGGGGGGGGTTGAACAGTTGCCCGGAATGCGCTATCTGCGCGGCCGGGAAGCCTGAAATCGACAACGGTCCACTTGCCGCAGGAGACATCTTGAGAGAGCGGGTTCTGGCTATCGTGAGCATCATCGCCCAGTA
>CALJLX010000304.1 GCA_937982495.1 uncultured Desulfuromonas sp. | reverse complement strand
TCGCGGAGAACGCAGAGAAACCCTCAAGAATTTGTCTTTACTCCGCGTACTCTGCGTGCTCAAGTGAGCGAAGCGAACGGGCGCGAGGCCGATTTGCTTCCTTTCAACCGGAACTCCTCCCATGACCGTCAAACTCCAACGAATCGACGACTGCCGCTGGCGCATCCCCAGGGAAGGGGCGATGCGTACCGAGGGGCTGGTCTTCGCCGACGCCAAGATGATCGCCGCCCTGCAAGAGGAGCAGGCCCTGGAGCAGGTGCGCAACGTCGCCACCCTGCCGGGAATCGTCGGGCCGTCCCTGGCCATGCCCGATATCCACTGGGGCTACGGTTTTCCCATCGGCGGCGTGGCCGCCTTCGACGCCGACGAAGGGGTGGTCTCCCCCGGCGGGGTCGGCTACGACATCAACTGTGGCGTGCGCCTGCTGCGCAGCGGTCTCGCCGCTGTCGAAATCAAGCCGGTGCTGGCGAAACTGGCCGACACCCTCTTTCGTAACGTCCCCGCCGGGGTCGGTTCCGAACGGCGCGACCTGAAAGTTTCCCTGGCCGAACAGCGCCGGGTGCTGGAACGGGGCGCGGCCTGGGCCGTCGCCCGAGGCTACGGCGAGGCCGAGGATCTGCGCCACATCGAGGCCGGAGGAACGCTGCCCGGCGCCGCTCCCGAACTGGTTTCCGAGCGGGCCATGGAGCGGGGCCGAGCCCAACTCGGCACCCTGGGCAGCGGCAATCATTTTCTCGAAGTGCAGGAAGTGGAGGGAATTTTCGACGCCGAGGCGGCCGATGTTCTCGGCCTTTTCGCCGGGCAGGTGACGATGAGCATCCACACCGGCAGTCGCGGCCTCGGCTATCAGGTCTGCGACGACTTTCTCAAGCGCATGCTCCAGGCCAGCCGCAAGTACGGCATCGACCTTCCCGACCGCCAGCTCTGCTGCGCCCCCCTGACCAGCCCGGAGGGACGGGACTATCTGGCGGCCATGGCCGGCGCCGCCAACTTCGCCTTCGCCAATCGCCAGATCATCACCGCCTGGGTACGGGAATCCTTCGAGCAGGTTCTCGGCTTAAGTCCGGCGCAACTGCGGCTGTCGTTGATCTACGACGTCTGCCACAATATCGCCAAATGGGAAACCCACACGGTGGACGGCCGGACGCGGCGGCTCTGCGTGCACCGCAAGGGGGCGACCCGGGCTTTCCCGCCGGGACACCCGGAAACCCCCGAGGCCTATCGCGCCATCGGTCAGCCGGTATTGATCCCCGGCGACATGGGGCGTTATTCCTATGTGCTGGTCGGAACGGCAGGAGCCATGGCGGAAACCTTCGGTTCCACCTGCCACGGCGCCGGCCGGGTCCTTTCGCGCCATGCCGCGAAGAAAGCCGCCCACGGCCGGCGCATCGAGGCGGAACTGGCGGAGCGCGGCATTCTCATCCGCGCCGCCGGCCGGGCGACGGTGGCCGAAGAGATCTCTGAAGCCTACAAGGATGTCGCCGAGGTGGTCGACGTGGTGCGTCGCGCCGGACTCGGCAAGATCGTTGCCCGCTTGCGCCCACTGGCGGTGATCAAAGGTTAATCGACGGCAAGGAAAACGCGGCGGCTTCCTTTTATGTCGCGATGTTGAGCCAATCAATGCAGATGATCCGTCAAGGAGGTTCCCATGAAGGTTTTTGTCACCGGCGGCACCGGTTTCGTCGGTCAGGAAGTGCTGAAACAGCTCCTCGCGGCCGGGCACGAGGTCCGCGCCCTGGTCCGCGCCGGCAGCGAAAACAAACTGCCGATCCATCCCCAACTCGACATCCGCCGGGGGGATGCGACCGATCCCGCCTCCCTCGCCGGCGCCCTGACCGGCTGCGAAGCGGCCATCCACCTGGTCGGCATCATCCGCGAAATTCCGGCCAAGGGGGTTACCTTCGAAAAGCTGCATGTCGAAGCCACGCGCAACCTCCTCGACGCCGCGAAAAACCAGGGAGCGCGCCGCTATCTGCACATGAGCGCCAACGGCACCCGGGAAAATGCCGCCACCCCCTATCATCAGAGCAAGTGGCGGGGCGAGGAGCTGGTGCGCGCCTCGGGGCTCGACTGGAGCATCTTCCGGCCGTCCCTGATCTTCGGCGCCAAGGGGGAATTCGTGCACATGCTCGCCGACCTGGTGCGCAAGCTGCCGGTCGTTCCGGTCTTCGGCGACGGCCAGTACCGCATGAGCCCGGTGGCGGTGGAGGATGTGGCGGCGGGTTTCGTCGCCGCCCTGGCGAAGCCGGAAAGCATCGGCCAGAGCTACTGTTGCTGCGGTCCCACCAGCCTGACTTACGACGAACTGCTCGACGCCTTCGGCGCCGCCCTCGGCAAAGGCAAGGTGCTCAAGCTGCATCAGCCCCTGTGCCTGGTCAAACCCCTGGTCAACCTGCTCGAAGGGGTGCCGCGCTTCCCCATCACTTCCGGTCAGCTGACCATGCTCCTCGAAGGGAACGTCTGCGATCCCAAAAACTGGAGCGAAACCTTCGGCATCACCCCCCGGGAAATCAAGGAAGATCTGCGCGCCATCTTTGCCAACTGAGATGCAAAAATACCCTTCTCCAGGGAAAGAGAAGGGTATGAGGAGCAAGGCAAAAGCGGCTGTTGTCGGAGTTAACCGGCGGCGGCCGCTTTTTTTCGCTGAATATCTTGGTACTGGGCGATGGCGGCGCGTAAAGCGCTGGCGGCCAGGTTGGAACAGTGCATCTTCTCGTCGGGAAGTCCGTCGAGGGCCTCGGCGATCTTCTCTTCGGTCACCTCGACCAGCACCTCATCGAGGGTCTTGCCGATGGCCATTTCGCTCGCCATCGACGAGGTGGCGATGGCGGCGCCGCAGCCGTAGATCTTGTACTTCATGTCGCCGATGCGGTCGTCCTCGATCTTGAGGAAAATCAGCAGACCGTCTCCGCAGCCGGGATCGCCGACCTGCACCACCACGTTGGCATCCTCGATGATCCCCACATTGCGGGGGTTGGCGAAATGGTCCATGACCTTGGCCGTGTACATGAGGTCTCCTTCTTGTCCGAACCCTGCGGTCAGGGTGTCAGTTTTTTCTCGTCGGCGGCGGTTTCGACCCGGGCCTGCTGGATATTGCCTCCTTCCAGCTCGGAGAGCAAGCGTACCGCCTCGGCCTGGAAAGCGACGAGATTCTTCTTCGAAACCGGGTCGGCGGTGGTCGACTTGACCGTCGCCGGGTTGATCGGCCGCCCGTTCTTGAACATGCGAAAATCGAGGTGAGGCCCGGTGGCGATGCCGGTGCTGCCGACATAACCGACCAGTTCCCCCTGCTTGAGCCGCTTGCCCACCTTCAAGCCCTTGGCGAACTTGTTGAGGTGGATATAGGTCGTTTCATAACCGTTGGCGTGACGCACCCGCACCAGATTGCCGTTGGAGCGGTCATAGCTCCTCTTGACCACGGTGCCGTCGGCCACGGTCCGCACCGGAGTGCCGGTGGGCGCGGCATAGTCGATGGCCAGATGCGGCCGCCAGACCCGCAGCACCGGGTGAAAGCGATTTTTGGTGAAACCGGAAGAAATCCGGGTGAAATCGAGGGGCGCCTTGAGAAAGGCCTTGCGCATCCCCTTGCCGTCGGGGGTGTAATACTGGGGCGGATTGTCGCCGTCCTGAAAGAGAATCGCCTGGTAGGGCTTGCCCTGGTTGTTGAATTCGGCGGCGAGAATCCGCCCGTAACCGGCGGGCTGACCGTCGCGATAACGCTTTTCCACCATGGCGGAAAAGGCGTCCCCTTCCTGAATGTCCCGGATGAAGTCGATATCCCAGGCGAAAATGTCGGCCAGGGCGACGGCCAATTCGGTGCTTTCGTTGCTCTCGGCCACCGCCTCGAAGAGGCTGGAGGAAATCGTTCCGTAAATGGTCTCCGTCTGCACCGTGTAGGGAATGGCCACCCGGTCGACGTCGCAGCCCTCCCCTTCGCAGCGGATGCTGAGCTGATGCTCCCGGTCGATGTCGTAGATGAAACTGACCAGGCTGTCATCCTGCAACGCCAGGGAATACGGCTGACCGGCCCGCAACTGGGAGAGGGGAAAAACCTTGCGGCTGCGCGCGGCCAGATCGCTGATCTGCCCCGGCGAAAGGTATTCCTGCAAAAGAGAACTGAAGGTCTCCCCGGGTTGGACGACACCGTCCAGCGCCAGATCCCGCGGCGACTCCTCGGCCGGGGTTTCTTCGTTTTCCGTCTCCTCGGTCGCCGTTTCGGCGACGACCTCCTCTTCGCCGGCGGAGACGGGCTCATATTCCGGCCCGCGAATCAGGAAAAAAGCCAAAACCGTCAGCGCCAGCAATGCGACCAGCGCCTTTCGGCGGCGGCGCCGCCGCCGGACATCCGGGAAAATGAAGCGATGTTTCATGGGCATAAATACCGTCTCCCGAAAGGTTTGTGTTTCCGCCCCGTTCATGCAGGGAAAACCGCCTGTCCAGTAAGATGGGTATTACTACCTCATTTCCCCGGATTTTTCTAGAACAATCTCCTCGCCTGGATTAATTCCTCTGTTATCTCGAATAGATATCGGAATATGTCAGATTTTGGCGTCGGCGGAAATCTTGCCGACGATGGCCTGGAGCGCTTCGGCGGTGGGGTTGGCCCGCCCCTGCGCGACAAAGGGATTGCCCTGGTCGCCGTCCCGCACCAGCAGGGGATCGATGGGAATCCGGCCGAGGAAGGGCACGCCCATTTCCGCGCAGAGGTCGACCCCGCCGTCGGCGGAGAAGAGCTCCTCGACCTTGCCGCAATGGGGGCAGGCATAGCCGCTCATATTTTCCACCAGGCCGACGATCGGTGCTCCCACCGCCCGGCAGAAACTGATCGAGCGGCGCACATCGGCAATGGCCACCTGCTGCGGCGTCGTCACCACCACCACCTTGGCCTCCGGTTGCAGACGCTGCAGTACCGACAGGGGCTCGTCCCCCGTTCCCGGGGGGCAGTCGACCACCAGAAAATCCCGCTCCCCCCAGTTGACTTCGCGCATCAGCTGTTCGATCACCCCGGTCTTGCGCGGGCCGCGCCAGATCACCGGATCGTTACGGCTTTCGACGAGAAAACCGACAGACATGACCCCCAGCTTGTCGCTCCAGGGGACCGGCTGCAACACCCCGTTCTCGAAGCCCGGGACCACCCCCGCGAGTTTGAGCAGATGGGGAACGCTCGGACCATGGACATCCACATCGAGCAGACCGACGTTGAACCCCGCCAGGGAGAGTCCCACCGCCAGATTGGTGGCGACGGTACTCTTGCCGACGCCTCCCTTGCCCGACAGAACGACGATCTTGTTTTTGATGCCGCTGAGGTTGGCCGTCAGCTTGTCCTGACTCGGACAGGACGCCGGCGCGGCGCCGCCGCATGCACTACCACTCATTTGTCGCTTTCTCCTTTAA
>CALJLX010000303.1 GCA_937982495.1 uncultured Desulfuromonas sp. | reverse complement strand
GCGCCGAGAATGTTCATCTTCTCGCCCCGTTCGGCGAGCAGATACTCGAAGAGGTTGCCGAGAAACTGCAGGGCCACGTCCTTGAAAGCCAGGGTCGGGCCGTGGAAGAGTTCGAGGATGTGTACGCCGTTGTGATGCACCACCGGGGTGATGTCCGGGTGGGTGAAACCGGCGTAGGAGCGGTCGATCAGCCCCTTGAGATCGGCCGAGGGGATGTCGCCGACGAAACGGGCGAGAATCTGGAAGGCCAATTCCGGGTAATCGAGCATCTCCAGCGCGGCGATGTCCCCCGGCGTCAGTCGCGGGATCGACTCGGGCAACAGCAGCCCGCCGTCGTCGGCCAGTCCCATCATCACGGCATCTTTAAAGGTCAGACTGCGGATGCGGCCGCGGGTACTCAAATATTTCATGGGCGTTTCTCCTGAAAATTTTATCGGCGCAGTTTAGCAGGAATGACGGGGGGGGGGAAGGGGAAAGAGGGGGATAGGCGCGGCAAGACGAGGATGGCGAAAGCCGGCGCGCTTCCCGCCACCTGGGTCATGAAAACAAAATGGCGTGTCGCGGGCGGCGGGGGTAGCCAATTTCAAATGAAACGGTATTATTTCGCATTGACTCCCATGTCTGAAAGGTGGCTGAAAAATGCCATGTCCGGCAACTTTCCGCCATGTGGTTCAATGTCGGCGCGGATCCGGATTTCGGTAAAAAGACGATTTTTTCAGGAGGACCGCTCATTGTGGCGCTGGAATACTTATTGCTTGTGTTTGTTTGGTTAAAACATTGTCTCGAAAAAATTGGAGTCTGTTGAATGTCCCGACCGGCTTCCGGCTCGGTGTTATAATCCACCCCATCAAAGGAGACCGAGAATGAAAATGAGGACCCTGCTGGCAGTAGTCATGGTTCTGGCGTTGGCCGGTACCGTCCTGGCTGAACCGATCGTCATCAAGTTCAGCCATGTCGTTGCCGTCGACACCCCGAAAGGGCAGGCCGCCGAATATTTCAAAAAACTGGCCGAGGAGCGCACCAACGGCGCGGTGAA
>CALJLX010000302.1 GCA_937982495.1 uncultured Desulfuromonas sp. | reverse complement strand
GACCACCGAGATCTACACTCTTTCCCTACACGACGCTCTTCCGATCTCTCCCCGACGCCGTCCGCGATGAAATCGGCGCGGCGGCCATCCTGAAAAGGTATTCGGCGGGGGTCTACCTTTTCAAACAGAACGACCCGCCCACGGGCTTTCTTTATGTCATTAAGGAAGGACTGGTGGAGATCACCGTTCTCGCTCCGGGGGGAGAGGAGATGGTGGTCGACTACCGCAACGAGAGCACCTTCGTCGGCGGTACGCCGATCTTCACCGGCGAGCCCTACACCGGGGGAGCGCGCACCGTCAAACAGACCGACTGTTATCTCATCCCCGCCGACATCCTCAAGCGCGCCGTCGCCGAGTATCCCCAGGTCGGCGACTATTTCACCCGCATCATCCACTCGCGGGTGCGCAAACTCTATACGGAGATTGTCGCCGACCACACCCAGCAGGCCCTCACCCACATGGAGGCCTATCCCTTCAAGAAACGCCTCTCCGAAATCATGACCTCGCCGGTGGAGACCTGCGCCCCCGAGGATACCGTGCGCCAGGTCGCCCAACGTCTGGGCAAGCGCCAGATCAGCGCCCTACTGGTGGCCGACGAGCACAATACCCATCTCGGCCTGATCACCGAACGGGATCTCGTCGCCAAGGCCCTGGCCCCGGAGGGAGCCAATCCCGACACCCTCACCGCCGCCGATGTCATGAACCGCAAGACCTGCTCCATGCCGCCGGCGACCTACATGTACGAGGCGATGGCCTACATGCTCAACCACCAGATCCGCCATCTGCCGGTGGTGGATAACGGCGAGGTCGTCGGCATCGTCACCGTGCGCGACCTGATGCGTTTCCGCAGCCAGAAGGCGATGCTGCTGGTCGGGAACATCCGCGAGGAGCGATCCCTGGAAGGGCTGGCGGCCATCCGCCGCGAGATCGTCGGCGTCGCCCGCACCCTGCTGTCCGAAACCCGCCGCACCCCGGAAGTCATGGAGATCCTCTCCTACATCCATCACGGCATCATCCGCCAGGTGTACGATCTGTGCCTGGAGCAGATGCTCGCCGAAGGCTACCGCCCCCCCAACATCCGCTACTGCTTCCTGCTCATGGGCAGCGGCGGTCGCCGCGAGATGCTGCTCAACCCCGACCAGGACAACGGCTTCATCTTCGAGGACGTCCCCGACGACCGCCTGCCCGAGATCGAGGATTTCTTCGCCCCCTTCTCCGAGAAGATCGTCAACGCCCTGAACCGGGTGGGCTACCCCCTCTGTTCCGGCAAGGTCATGGTCGACAACCCCCTCTGGCGCGGCCGCCTGGGGGACTGGGACCGGCGCATCGGCGACTGGGTGAACAATCCCGAGCCGCAGAAAGTCCGCTATTCCTCCATCTTCTTCGACTTCACCCCCCTGGCCGGAGACGCCTCGCTGGCCCTGAACCTGCGCGCCATCGTCGACCGGGAGATCCGCGAATTCCAGGGCTTCCTCTATCACATGATGACCCTCGACCTGCGCTACAAGGTGCCCATCGGCCTGCTCGGCCGCTTCCTCACCGAGAAGAGCGGCGAGCACAAGGGGGAACTCTCGCTCAAGCAGGGCGGGAGCATCTACATCGTCGACTGCGTCCGCATGTTCGCCCTGGAAAAGGGGTTGCCCGAACTCTCGACCCTCGACCGGCTCAAGGCCCTGGTCAAGCGCAACGTCTTTTCCGTGGAGACCGCCGAGCATATCCGGGCCGCCTTCGAGGCCCTGACCTTCCTGCGTCTGCGCAATGAAATCGCCGCCTTTGAAGCCGGGCACACGCCGAGCCACTATCTCGACCCCGGCCTGCTGTCGAAGACCGAGCAGGATCTGCTGCGCGAAGCCTTCAACGCCGTGAGCAAACTGCAGGAAGCGACCAAGCGGCATTTCGCCCGCACTCCCTTCTGACGGGGAGATCACAACAATTATCGGAGCCAGGGCGGTCCGCCGCGAAAACTTCTTGAACCTCCGCGAGCACAGATGTTAGATTGGCGCGTCTTGAAAAACGCAAACTCATCCATCTCTTGGGAGGAACAATGAAAGTCGTCGCACTCTTTTTCACCGCCTTACTGCTGGCCGCTTCGCCGGCCTTCGCCGAAATGGTCACCGTGTCGGTCGCCCAGGCCGAACTGCGGGACAAGCCCGCCGTGAGCGGCTCCAAGGTCGTCGCCGTCGTCCCCCTCGCCACCCCCCTTCAGGTGCGGGACACCCGGGACCGCTATCTGCAGGTCCAGGATTTCAAAGGCACCACCGGCTGGATTCACAACACCCTGGTCGGCAAAAACCCGGCCGTGGTTATCACCAAGGACAGCGTCAACGTGCGCAAGGGTCCGGGGACCGAGCATCCCGTCGCCTTCAAGGGGATGCGCGGCGAAGCCTACCAGGTACTCGAACAGCAGGGGGATTGGGTGCGGATCGGCGGCAAGGAAGAAGAGCGCAACGGCTGGATCGTCAAAAACCTGCTCTGGGGTCTGTAACCTCCTTACACGCATCAGGATTTCACGGCGGGCCGCTTCCCCGAAGCGGCCCGCCGACGTTTTATCCGGGTCGAATCAGGAGTTCGGCGGTTTCCTTCCCGTACAAACTCTGCTAAAGATAGAGGGGCGGCGCCATCGCCCCGCGCACATTTCATCCGTATCCCTTCCCTCGCCGTGAGGTTGTCCATCCATGAAAAAAGCCATCGCCCTGATTCTTGTGCTCGGCGTCCTCGGCGGCGCCCTCTGGTGGTGGAAAACCACCCATAAAAAAGCCGAGATCCGTATCCTGGCGACGGAAAAGGTCGAGCGAGGAACGGTGCGCAAGGTGCTGGAAGAGACCGGCATCGTCAAGTCCCAGGTCGGCGGTATCGTCAAGATCGGCGCCCGCGCCACCGGGGTCATCGACCGCATGCTGGTCAAGGTCGGCGACCGGGTCGAGGCCGGGCAACTGGTGGCGACCATCGACAGCCGCGAACTGGTGGCCCAGGCGGACGAAGCTCGCGCTCGCCTCGCCTCGCTGCGCGCCGAACGGGAACGTATTGCCCGGGTCCATCCCCTGCGCATCGCCGAAGCGGAGGCGGAACTGGAACTGGCCACGGCCCGGGCCGACTATTCGCAAAGCAACTACCAGCGGCAGCAGACCTTGGTCGCGGAGCGGGTCGTCTCCCAGGACGAACTGGAAAAGGCCCGACAGCAGGCGGAGATCGACGCCGGGCAGGTGCGCTCGCGACGGGCGGCCCTCGACCGGGAACGGCAGGAGTACGCCCAGGAGACGCGCAAGGCGGAACTGGCGGTAAGCCAGGCCGAGGCGGCGCTGGCGGCGCTGGAGATCCGCATTTCCTACACCGCGGTGAAGAGCCCCCTGTCCGGCATCGTCAGCCAGGTCACCGCGCAGGAGGGAGAAACCATCGTCGCCGGCTTACAGGTCGCCAATCTGGTCACGGTCCTCGATCCCATCCGCCTGGAGATGTGGGTCTATGTGGATGAAACCGACGTCGGCCTGGCCCAACCCGGGCAGCTGGTGGAATTCAAGGTCGACGCCTATCCCGACCGGACCTTCGAGGGGCACGTCGCTACCCTCTATCCCGAACCGGAAATCCGCGACAACATCGTCTATTACCGGGCGCTGGTGAAAATCGACCGCGAAGAAGCCGAACTGCTGCGCCCGGAAATGACCACCCAGGTACGCATCGTCGTCGAGGAAAAACAGGATGTGCCGCGCCTGCCCAACGCCGCCCTCAAGTGGGTAAACGGCGAACAGATCGTTTTTGTCCGTCAAGCCGGCGGCGGGGTCGGCCAGGTCACGCCGAAACTGGGGCTGGCCGGCCTCGGCCACACGGAAATCGTCGAAGGGCTCGCCGAGGGGGATGAAGTCGGCACCCGGGTCGAGCTGCCCGATCAGGCCCCGGCCAAGAGGAAAGAGCCGTGACCGCAAACGACACCGTCATCCGCCTCACGGATATCGGCAAGATCTTCAGCCAGGGGGGCGCGCCTGTCGAGGTGCTCAAGGGGATCTCCCTGGAAATCGCCGTCGGTGAGTTTATCGCCCTGCTCGGCACCTCGGGCTCGGGCAAATCGACCCTCATGCACATCCTCGGCCTGCTCGACCGGCCGACGGCCGGCAGCTACCTGCTCGGCGGGCAGGATGTCGCGCAACTGGCCGACGACCAGCTGAGTGAACTGCGCAATCAGATGGTCGGTTTCATCTTCCAGTCCTTCTATCTCATTCCTTATGTTTCGGCGCGGGAGAACGTCATGCTGCCGGGTCTCTACAGCCGCACGGCGGGGCGCAAGCTCAAGGCCCGCGCCGAGGAACTGCTGGCCTTGGTGGGCCTCGCCGACCGCATGGAGTTCAAACCGAGCCAGCTCTCCGGCGGCCAACAGCAGCGGGTGGCCATCGCCCGGGCGCTGGTCAACAACCCTCGGGTGCTGCTGGCCGACGAACCGACCGGACAGCTCGACTCGAAAACCAGCACCGAAATCCTCGACCTGCTCAGCGACATCAACCGCCAGGGGCGCACGGTAATCCTCGTCACCCATGACCAGCAGACCGCCGCCTATGCCCAACGCCGGATTGTTCTCGATGACGGCCGCATCCGCAATTCTTGATCGCCTGCGCCTGAGCGGGCGCATCCTGCACATGGCGCTGACCGCGGTCTGGGCCTACCGGCTGCGCAGCTGTTTCGTCATCCTCGGCGTCGGCCTCGGCATCGCCTCGCTGACCGTCATCGTCGCCGCCATCGACGGCGCCGAGCGCAAGGCCTACGAAATCGTCGACACCTTCGGCCCCGACGCGATCTTCGTCATCGGCGGCGATATCCGCAACCGCGCCGTCGGCCAGCGCTTCAACACCTTGACCGAAGCCGATGTCGAGGTTCTGCGCCAGTCGCTGCCGGGCGCCTACCTGGTGGTGCCGATGCGCTCCCAGCACAACCTGCCGGTGCGCTTCGAGCGGAACAAGATCCAGGTTTCCGCCATCGTCGGCGCCACCGAAGGCTACGCCCAGGTCTGGAACTGGCCTCTTTCCGAGGGGCGGGACTTCACCGCCGAGGATATCGAACGGGGGGCCAAGGTCTGCCTCATCGGCGACGCCCCGGCGCGGGAGCTCTTCGGCGACCGTTCCCCCCTGGGGCAGACCATCTTCATCGAAAAGCTGCCGGTACAGGTCATCGGCCGCCTCATCTACCGCGGCACCCCCACCGGCGGCGGCACGCCCATCGACGAACGCATCATCGTGCCGCTCACCACCCTGACCCAGCGTTTCAACCTCGACCGCAAATATTTCCGCGCCCTGCGGGTCAAGTTCACCTCCACCGACAACATGGATTTCCACGTCGAGAATCTGCGTTCCCTGCTGCGCCATCAACACGGTCTCGAAGAGGGGGAGCCCGACGATTTCAGCCTGCTGACCGCCGACGAGATCCTCAAATTCCTCTCCATGTTCAAGGGTGGGCTGCTGGTCTTTCTCGGCATCACCGCCACCGTCGCCGTTCTGGTCGGCGGCTTCGTCCTCGCCAACCTCTTTTATCTGAGCGTCGACGAACGCAAGGCGGAAATCGGCCTGAAGAAAGCCCTCGGCGCCCGTGACGGCGCGGTGCTGGCCCAGTTTCTGGCGGAAGCGGTAATCCTCACCCTGCTCGGTGCCCTGCTCGGCATGACCCTCGGCATGGGTCTGGCGAAACTGCTGGAAAAACTGGAAATCCTGGAGATCCTTTTCTCCTGGAAGGTCTTCACCTGGTCCACCCTTTCCGCCGTCGCCATCGGCATCCTCTTCGGCCTGCGCCCGGCCCGCCGCGCCGCGGCGATGGTCCCGATCGAGGTGCTGAAAGGATAAAAGCAGTGATTGGTGATTGGTTGTCGGTAATCGGCAAAACCACAGTCACTCGTCACTCGTCACTCGTCACTGGATTGCCATGCCCCTGAGTCTCAAAATCGCCCTCTCCTCCCTGCGTGCCCATCGCCTGCGGACCTTGCTGGCGATGATCGGCGTGCTGCTCGGCGCTCTGGCGCTGACCGGGGTGCAGCACGTCTCCAAAGCGATGCTGGAAAAAACCGAGGTGGAAACGGCCAAGCTCGGCAGCAATCTCTTCATCGCCCAGAGCGGCCAGCTCGCCTTCCGCCGGGACGGCACGGCGCGCGCCCGCAACGAAGCCCGTAATTTCACCCTCGCCGACGCCCGGGCGCTGATCCAGGGAATTCCCTCGGTGCGCCGGGGTGCCCCCTTTATTGCCCAAACCATGCCGATCCGCCTCGGCGACAACAAGATCCCCTCCCAGATAGTGGCGACCACCGACGCCTATCCCGAAGTACGCAACTTCCGCCCCGCCCACGGCCGTTTCTTCAGCGCCGCCGAGGAAGAGGAGCGGGCACGGGTGGTGGTGCTCGGCGCCAAGATCGCCGAACGCCTCTTCGGCTCGCCGGAAAAAGCCCTCGGGCGGCAAGTCTTCTTCTTTCGCGCCGGCGCCCAGGTGATCGGGGTGATGGAGAGCAAGGGGGCGGACATTTCCGGCACCGATCAGGATGAGCAGGTCTTCGTTCCCATCAGCACCTTCATGCGACGCATGGCCAACCAGAACTGGATCAGCGGCGTCTACCTGCAACTCGACCGTCCCGACGCCCATGAGACGGCGCGCCCGGCGGCGGAAGCGATCCTGCGCGCGCGCCACCACATCGGCCCGGGCAAGGAGGACGACTTTTCCCTGATGACCGCCAAGGACACCATGAAGGTGCAGCAACAGGCCCTCGATCTGGTCGGCACCCTCGGCCTCATCAGTTCGTCGATTTCCTTCGCCGTCGGCGGCCTCGGCATTCTCTCGATCATGGTCCTGCTGGTGCGCACCCGCCGTCTGGAGATCGGCGTGCGCCGGGCGGTCGGGGCGCGGCGGCTCGACATCGTCCGCCAGTTCATGCTGGAAGCGGCGCTGATGGCGGGGAGCGGCGGCGGTCTCGGCGTCGTGCTGGCGCTGGCCCTGGTGGTGGTCGTCTGCCGCCTCGGCAACATGCCCCTGGTCATCGATCCCCTGCTCATCGGCGGCTCCCTCGGCGGCTCGGTGCTGCTGGGGCTGGCCGCCGGCGCCTATCCGGCCTGGCAGGCGGCGCACATCGAAATTCTCGACGTGCTGAAAAACCACGAATAGCCGGGCGCAAGCCCGATTCGCAGCGGGAGTCGGCCTGAATGAAAAAGACCTTCCTGGCACTGCTGGGCATCGTGCTGCTGACGGGATTCCCATCTCCCGCTCCGGCCGTGGAAACCACGGAAATCCCCCTGGTCGCGCATCTGCGCGAGCGGGCGCTGCCCCTGGCGACCGAGGCCGATCTCGATCCGCTGCTGGCGCGGGCGCACGGGGCGCGCCTGATCCTCCTCGGCGACGGCAGCCACGGCAGCTACGACTTCTATCGGGTGCGCGCCCACATCAGCCAACGGCTCATCGCCGAGCAGGATATCGCCTTTATCGCCGTCGAGGGGGATTGGGCGAGCACGGCAGAAGTCGATCGTTACGTCCGTCACCTGCCGGGGGCCGCCGCGAGTGCCGCCGAAGCCCTGCGCGCCTTCGACCGCTGGCCGGACTGGGTCTGGAAAAACAGCGAGTTCGAACGGCTGGTGGAGTGGCTGCATCGCTTCAACGGCGAACGCCCGCGCGAGCGGCGCGTCGCCCTCTACGGCATGGATCTCCTCGGCTTCCCCGACTCCCTGCAAAAGCTCATCGACCATCCGGCCACAACCGAAGCCGGGAGCTCCTTCCGGCAATGTCTGGCGCCCTACCTGGACAATCCCCTCACCTACCCCGTCGCCCTCGCGCAGGGGGCGACGGACTGCACCCCGGAACTCGCCGCCCTGCGCGCCCGGGTAGCCGCGAGCGACGATCACGACGGCGATCTCGCCGCCCAGCTGCATGTGGTGGAAAACGCCGAAGCCTACTACCGGGCCATGGCGACTTCCGCCGCCTCGGCCTGGAACCGGCGGGTCGCCCACTTCGCCGAAACCCTGGAGCGGCTGCTCGACCGGCACGGCCCCGCCGCCCGGGGCCTCGTCTGGGCGCACAACACCCACGTCGGCGACGCCCGCCTCAGCGCCATGGCCGGACAGGGGATGCAGAGTCTCGGCGAGCTGCTGCGGACCCGTTTCGGCACCGAATCAACGCTGCTGGTCGGCTCGGCCACCTACACGGGGAGCGTGCTTTCCGGCCGGGACTGGGGCGCCCCGGTGGCGACCCTGCCCGTTCCCCCCGCCATAGAGGGGAGCTTCGAGGATCTCATGCACCGCGCCGGGCATGCCGTCGCCTACTGGCTCTTCGCTCCCGGCGACCGTCACGACGGCCCCCTCGCCGCCCCTTGCGGCCTGCGCGCCATCGGCGTCGTCTATCAGCCCGAGTTCGACGCCCGGGACAACTATCTGGCCACCATCCTGCCGGGGCGCTTCGACGCCTTCATCTTCATCGACCGGACCCGGGCACTGGAGATCCCGCCTTCCCCCAGCGAAAAGGAAAGGCCATGACCGCCGCCAATCCCATGCAAGACTTTCAGCGCACCATCGATTACGGCGTCAGGGCCGAAGCGGACGGACGCATGACCCTGACCGCCCGCCTGCGCGACCGCTTCCACGACATCGAAGTCGCAATCGTCGCCGACATCGCCACCCTCGAAATCCTCGCCAGTCGTGTCGAGTTCCACCGCGCCCCCACCGCCCATTGCACGGAGGCGGCGGACAAGGGCGCCCCATTGCACGGCTTCGTCATCGGCCGGGGTCTGAGCCGCAAACTGAACGAGGTCTTCGGCGGCCCCCAAGGCTGCGGCAACCTGCGGGTCATGCTCGCCGGCCTGCTGCCGCTGGCGATCAACCTGCAGGCCGGCGCCGGACTCGCCGACGAAGAGGCTGCCCTCACCGCCATCCACGACCGCCTGCTCGGCACCTGCGCCGGGTATCCGCAAAAGGGACCGTGAGGGGTGAGGCGTTGGGGCGCACCGATGTGCGCCCGGTTTTCGCAAATCAAAAAAAGGCCAAATCCAGAAAAAGGAGTTCCCATGGCGATCCGGCTGACCATCCTCTGTGAAAATTCCGTCCGGCCCCAGGCCAATCTCATCGGCGAACACGGCTTCGCCTGCCATGTGGAGTCCCCCGCCGGCAACTTTCTCTTCGACACCGGTCAGGGGTTCGGCATTATCCAGAACGCCCTCACCCTGAAGAAAGACCTTGCCAAGCTCAAGTCGATCCTCCTCAGCCACGGTCACTACGACCACACCGGCGGCCTGCCCGAGGTGCTGCGCCGCACCGGCCCCATCGACGTCCACGGCCATCCCGACCTCTTTCTGGCCCGCTACCGCGAAGACCGCTTTATCGGCGTACCCCACCGCCGGGAATATCTCGAAGCCCAGGGCGCCCGTTTCATCCTCGACCGGAACATGCGCGAAGTCGCGCCGGGACTGTGGCTGACCGGCGAGATTCCGCGCCATACCCCCTTCGAGCAGGGGGATCCGCTGATGACGGCGGTCTGCTGCGGGGCGACGAGCCATGACGACATTCTCGACGATCTCTCGCTGGTGGTCGAATCGGAGAAGGGCCTGATCCTGGTCCTCGGCTGCGCCCATGCCGGACTGGTCAACATCATGGATCATGTGCTGGCGAAACTTGGCCGCGACGGTTTTTACGCCATCCTCGGCGGCACCCATCTCGGCTTCGCCGACGACGCCCAGTTTGAGCGGACCTTGCAGGCGCTGGACAACTACAAAGTGGAAAAACTCGGGGTTTCCCACTGCACCGGATTGCCCCATGCCGCCCGCCTGCAGGCGATTCTGGGAGAGCGTTTCTTTTTTGGTTCTGTGGGGAGTGTGCTGGAGGGATAAGGCGGGTACGGACCCCGCCTTGAAGATCTGCTCATGCTATGGAAGGAAGTAATGCACAAACGCTTTTCGGGTTACGGCGCCGCGCTGGCGCTGATTCTGCTGATGGTTGTGATGGCCGGCTGGGGGGAGAAGGAAATCATCTTTCCCGAGATCCTCGCCCTGGCGGTGGGGATGTGGGTGGCGGATAAACCGCTCTGGCGCGTTACCCCCTTGACCCTCTGGTTCGCGCCGACCCTGGCGGCCGGCGTCGGGGTGCTGCTCGTCCGTTACAGCCAACTGCCGCTGCCGGCGATGATTTTGCTCGCCTTCATCCTGACGGCGCTGCTGCTGGAGATTCTGCGCTCCAACCTGATGCCCGCCCTCTCCGCCGGCATCCTGCCGATTCTCATCGGAACCTCGTCGTGGAACTATCCCCTCGCCGTCGCCCTGCTCTGTGCCCTGGTTGCCTTGGGGGGAATCTTCCGCGCGCGCCGAAGGGACCGCGCCGGAGAACTCCCCTGGCCGGAAGGTCCGGCGCCCCGACAGAGCTTGAGCTTCTGGGGCAGGCTGCTGGCCATCATCACCCTGCCGACCGTCGTCGGCCCGAACATCGGCCTACCCTTCCTCATCGCCCCGCCCCTCATCGTCACCCTGGTGGAAATCTCCCTCCCGCAAAGCGCCCTGCGTCAGCGGTTGCCCGAGGTTTTTTTCCTGCTGACCGGCGCCGCCTGGGGCGGCATGCTCGCCCAATCCATGCTGGTCGTGAGGCTCGGTTGGCCGGACTGGGTCGCGGCGGCGCTGGTCGTCATCGCCCTCTTCGGCCTCTACGAATGGCGCGACCTGCACCTCCCCCCCGCCGGAGCCATCGCCCTGCTGCCGCTGCTGCTGACCGCCGAACAGCTCCCCGCCTATCCCTGGCAGGTCATGGCCGGCGCCGCCTTCTTCCTCCTCGCCTCCCTCGCCCTCTTCCGCGAGGCGCCGAAGGCAGAACAACCGGAGCTGCGAACGCAATAAGCCTCGGGTCGATCACTCTCCGCCCCAGACCTCCCGCAGATAGCCGGATCCGAGGTTGCGCATCTGCCGCTCAAT
>CALJLX010000301.1 GCA_937982495.1 uncultured Desulfuromonas sp. | reverse complement strand
TCGTCTACGGCGCCATCGTCGCAGTCATGGCCTACTTTTTCGTCCGCCTGCCCACCGCCTTCCTCCCCGACGAGGACCAGGGCTTCATCATCTGCCAGATCCAGCTCCCCGCCGGGGCGGCGCAGAGCCGCACCATCGACGTTATCGAGCAGATTGAAAAACATTTTCTCGAAAAAGAGACCGAGACGGTCGAGGCGCTGGTGACCGTAGCCGGCTTCAGTTTCGCCGGGGGCGGGCAAAACATGGGCCTGGCTTTCATCAAGCTCAAGGACTGGGATCTGCGTCAAACCCCCGAGCTGCGGGCTCCAGCTATCGCCGGCCGGGCGATGCAGGCCTTTTCCCAAATCCGCGACGGTCTCGCCTTCGCCTTCTCGCCACCGGCAGTGGTAGAGCTGGGGCAGGCCAACGGCTTCGACTTCATGCTCCAGGATCGCGCCGGCCTCGGCCATGCCCAGTTGATGGAAGCCCGCAACCAGTTGCTCGGCATGGCCATGCAGAATCCCAAACTGACAGCCGTGCGCCCCAACGGCCAGGACGATTCCCCCCAGTTCAAACTTGATATCGACGATGTCCGCGCCGGCTCCCTCGGTGTTTCCTTCGCCGACATCAACAGCGTGCTGGGGACCGCCTGGGGGAGCGCTTACATCAACGACTTCATCGAAAACGGTCGGGTCAAAAAGGTCTATTTGCAAGCCGCCCCCGAATTCCGCATGCTGCCGGAAGACATCAACCGCTGGTATATCATGAACAACAAACGGGAAATGGTCCCTTTCTCGGCCTTCTCCACCGCCCACTGGGAATACGGTTCCCCGCGGCTGGAACGCTACAACGGCATTCCCGCCATGGAGATCATGGGCCAGGCGGCGCCCGGGGTGAGTACCGGCGAAGCGATGGACGAAATGGAGAAGATGGCCGCGCAGCTGCCGCCCGGCATCGGTTTTGAATGGACCGGCCTTTCCTACGAGGAAAAACTGGCCGGTGCCCAGGCCCCGGCCCTCTACGCCATTTCCCTGCTGGTCGTCTTTCTCGCCGTGGCGGCGTTGTACGAAAGCTGGACCATCCCTTTCGTCAACCTGCTCATGCTCCCCCTGGGACTGATCGGCGCGGTCACGGCGGTCACCCTGCGCGGCCTGCCCAACGACGTCTATCTGCAGATCGGCCTTTTGACCACCATCGGCCTTTCCACCAAAAACGCCATCCTCATCATCCAGTTCATCAAGGAACTGATGCATCAGGGGCACGATCTGGTCGAGGCGACGCTGATGGCGGTGAAGATCCGGCTGCGGCCGGTCATCATGACCTCGCTCGCCTTCTTCTTCGGCACGCTCCCCCTGGCCCTGACCAAAGGGGCCGGCTCGGCGGCGCAGAACGCCATCGGCACCGCCGTCACCGGCGGACTCCTGTCGGCGACCTTTATCGACCTGCTCTTTATCCCCTTCTTCTTCGTTCTGATTTCACGGATCTTCGGACGCCAAAAGAAGACGGCGGTCGCCACCCAACCTCTGGAGGTGCATTGATATGACGCGCGCTACCACCAACCTTATCCTGATTATGGGAGCCTTCTTCCTGACGGCGGGCTGCGCCAGCATGGCCCCCGACTATAAACAACCGGAGCTCCCCGTGGCCGAAACCTGGCCGCAAGGGGAAGCCTATAGCGAGGCCACGGACGGCCCAACGGCGGCGGAACTGCCCTGGCGGGAATTTTTCCGCGACGAGCGCCTGCAACAACTCATCGAACTGGCGCTGGAAAACAACCGCGACCTGCGCGTCGCCGCCCTCAATGTCGAGCGGGCCCGCGCCCAGTATCGCATCCAGCGCAGCGATCTCTTCCCCGACATCGGCGCCGGCGGCAGTTTCAACCGCCAGCGGCAGCCGGATATCACCGGCTTCGGGCGAGTCATGCATTTCGAGCAGTACGGGGTCAACCTGGGGCTGGCTTCCTGGGAGCTCGACTTCTTCGGCCGCATCCGTTCCCTCAAGGAGCAGGCGCTGGAGTCCTATTTCGCCACCGAGGAAGCCCGCCGCGCCGCCCACATCGCCCTGATCGGCGAAGTCGCCAACGCTTATCTGAATCTGGCCGCCGATCGCGAACGCCAGGCCCTGGCCCGGGAAACCCTGGCCAGCCACCAATCGACCTATGACCTGACCCAGCGCCGCTTCGAACTGGGCGTCGCCAGTGCCCTGGAAGTGCGCCAGGCGCAGACCAGCGTCGAAGGAACGAAGGTCGACATCGCCCGCTTCACCTCCCTCATCGCCGAGGATGAAAACGCCCTGCGCCTGCTCACCGGCGGCGAGCTTCCCGAGACGCTGCTGCCGGCGGCCCCACTCAAGACCGCCACCACCCTGAGCCCCCTTTCTGCCGGCGTCCCTTCCGAGGTGCTGTTGCAGCGCCCGGACATTCTCGCCGTCGAACATCGCCTGAAAGGGGCCAACGCCAATATCGGCGCCGCCCGGGCCGCCTTCTATCCGCGCATCTCGCTGACCACCAACGGCGGCTTCGCCAGCACCGAACTGTCCGATCTTTTCACCAGCGATGCCCGCGCCTGGGCCTTCAGCCCGCGCATCGACATCCCGATTTTCACCGCCGGACGCCTTCAGGCCCAGCTCGAAACGGCCGAGATCGACCGGGACATCCTCATCAACCAATACGAAGGCGCCATCCAGACGGCCTTCCGCGAAGTCGCCGACACCCTCGCCCGCCGGGGAACGATCGACGAACAGCTCCAGGCCCAGAGGGCGCTGGTCGAAGCGACCAGCGAAACCTATCGCCTTTCGGAAACCCGCTTCGATAAGGGGATCGACAGCTTCCTCCAGGTCCTCGACGCCCAGCGCGCCCTCTACGGCGCCCAGCAGAACCTGATCAACATCGAACTGGCCGACCTCGCCAGCCAGGTCAATCTTTACAAGGTACTCGGGGGCGGGGCCACGGAACCTGCGCGAGAGGTTCAACCATCGAACTGACGACAGTGAGGCGCCTGCAGAATATAGCGACTCTGAAAATCTCATTGGCCCAGTTTTTGGGCGGCGGCGCCTTGTAAAATTGGAGGAAAAAATGATCAGGAAACAGATCAATGGCTGGGGCAGCTGTGTCGCCGACCTCTATGATATGGCCAAGGGTAAAAGCTTCGAAACGGATCTGTTTAATAGCGAGGAAGCCCTTCGTCAGGCGGAACAAATCGCCGTCGACGCATTATGGGACAGGGACATTGCATCCGGACATTTCATCTGGAATGAGGCATCCGCCAGAGTATTGGGATATCCGCCGGTGGTCAATGATACCAGCGCAACCTGGTGGCAAGAGCAGATCCACCCCGAGGATCAGGAGCGTGTCGTCGAGGGTCTTGACCAGCTGATCGACGGCGAGGGAACCCTGTGGTGGGATGAATACCGTTTTTTACGCTCCGACGGCTCTTACACCCGTATTCTGGACCGTGGGGTGGTGCTGCGACATCCTGATGGCAAGGCGTCGCGCATGATCGGCGCCATGGTCGATCTGACTCTGCGCCAGCAAACAAGACAGTGTCTGCGGGATGCAAAAGAGGCCGTTGCGGATATTCACCATACCAAACAGGATTTTCTCAACAATATAAGCCATGAGCTTCGCACCCCCATGACGATAATTATTGCAAGCCTGGAACTTCTGTCTCAATCTTTTCCCCGGCCCGACCAACGCTATCTTTTCGACATGTTGGGAACATCCGCCGACCAGCTGAAAAACCTCATCGATGATCTGTTTAATTTCTCCCGTTTGATAACCCACAAGGGCAACTTGGCGAAAACCCTTTTTGATGTTCGCGCCTGTGTTGAAAAAATGATTAACAGATTCTGTCCTAAGGCGGAGGGCAAGGGTCTTCGGCTGGAATGCGACATTTCTTCGGATGTACCCGAAATCGTTTATGGTTCACCCGACCACATAGCCCAGGTCCTAAAGAACCTGTTGGAAAATGCGATCAAATTTACGGAACTCGGAAACGTGATGGTGAAGGTGAGGACCGTGCCCGGACGGGAGAAACAGCTCCTTTTCTCGATTCAGGATTCTGGAATTGGTATTCCTATCGAAAAGCGCTATCTGCTGTTCAGGGATTTCAGACAGCTGGACTCATCCCTCACCCGCAAGTACGGAGGCCCTGGCCTGGGACTGGCCGCCAGTAAAAAATTGGTTGAATTGATGGGCGGCGTCATCTGGGCCGAGAGCGAAGTTGGGAAAGGAAGTACATTCTCCTTCACCCTGCCGCTGCGATGAATCGCTATCTCTTGAAAATCCATCCCCAAATGTGAAAGAGGAGCGCCATGACAGCACCACGGAAAAAATGGTTGATCGGCATCATCGGGCTGCTGGTTCTGGGTCTGCTGGGGGTGGTTGGCTGGCAGAAATTCGCCCACAATGGCCGGGACAACGGCCTGGTCAGCGGCAACGGCCGCATCGAGGCGGTGGAGATCGATATTGCCACCAAACTTCCCGGACGGATCGGGGATGTGCTGGTGCGCGAAGGGGATTTCGTCACCGCCGGCCAGGTGCTGGCGGTGATGGACACCGAGGCGCTTTCCGCGCAATTGCGCCAGGCCGAGGCCCAGTTGCGGCAAACCCACAGTTCCGTGGCCACGGCCCAAAGCCAACTGGCCCAGCGTCACAGTGAAAAAGCGGCGGCCCTCGCCTATGTCAAGCAACGTCAGGCCGATCTCGACAACGCCCGCAACCACGCCCGGCGCTCGGCGGCACTGGTCGCCGAAGGCGCCATCTCCCGGCAAACGGCTCAGGACGACGCGAGCCGGGTGCTCAGCGCCGAAGCCGCCCTCGCTTCGGCCCGCGCCCAGGTTTCCGCCGCCGAAGCCGCCATCGCCACGGCCGAAGCCCAGGTCATCGGCGCCCAATCGACCATCGAAGCGGCCCAGGCGACGATCGAACGCATTCAGGCGGATCTCGACGACAGCACCCTCAAGTCTCCCCGTGACGGGCGCGTTCAGTACCGTATCGCCCACCCCGGCGAGGTCCTCGGTGCCGGCGGTCGGGTTCTCAGCCTGGTCGATCTGAGCGATGTCTACATGACCTTCTTTCTCCCCACCGCCGCCGCCGGACGCATTGCCCTGGGGAGCGAGGTCCGGCTGGTTCTCGACGCCGCCCCCCAGCATGTGATTCCCGCCCAGATCTCCTTTATTTCCGATGTCGCCCAGTTCACCCCGAAAACAGTGGAAACGGCCAGCGAGCGGGAGAAACTCATGTTCCGGGTGCGCGCCCAGCTTCCCGTCGAACTGTTGAAAAAATACATCACCCAGGTCAAGACCGGCCTGCCGGGGATGGCTTATGTGCTCATTGACCCGCAAGCGCAGTGGCCGGAAAATCTGCGGGTGACCGTGTCGCCATGACCCCCCCGGCGCCCTCCGGCGAGATCATTAAGACGCCTCCGGTCGCGCAACTGCGCGATGTTTCCCTGCGCTACAAAAAGACCCAGGCCTTGGATTCCATTTCCCTCGACCTGCCGAGCGGTTGCATGGTCGGCTTTATCGGCCCGGACGGCGTCGGCAAATCGAGTCTTTTCTCCCTGATCGCCGGGGCCCGCGCCATCCAGACCGGCAGCATCGATGTACTCGGCGGCGACATGGCCGACCGCCACCACCGCCGTCAGGTCTGTCCCCGAGTCGCCTACATGCCCCAGGGCCTCGGCAAGAATCTCTATCCCACCCTCTCAGTCTACGAAAATGCCGAGTTTTTCGGTCGGCTCTTCGGCCAGGACCGCCAGGAGCGGCAGGAACGCATTGACGATCTGCTCGCCGCCACCGGCCTTTCCCCTTTCGCCGGACGCCCCGCCGGCAAACTCTCCGGCGGCATGAAACAGAAACTCGGTCTCTGCTGCGCCCTGATCCACGATCCTGATCTGCTCATTCTCGACGAGCCGACCACCGGCGTCGACCCCCTCTCCCGTCGTCAATTCTGGGAACTGATCGAACGCATCCGCCACAACCGCCCGGGAATGAGCGTCCTGGTCGCCACCGCCTACATGGAGGAAGCGGCCCGCTTCGACTGGCTGGTTGCCATGAACGGCGGGCGTGTCCTCGCTACCGGCACCCCGGCCGAACTCCTCGAGCTTACCGGCGGCGAGAGCCTCGAAGAAGCTTTTATCGCCCTTCTCCCCGAGGCCCAGGGGGAGAGCTACGAACCGATCGTCATCCCCCCCTGGAATACCGACGAGGACGGCCAGACGGCAATCGAGGCACAGGGATTGACCATGCGGTTCGGTGACTTTACCGCCGTCGATCATGTCGATTTTCGCATTTTGCGCGGGGAAATCTTCGGTTTTCTCGGCTCGAACGGGTGCGGCAAGACGACCACCATGAAGATCCTCACCGGACTTCTCCCCGCCACCGAAGGAGAAGCCCGGCTCTTCGGCCACAAGGTCAATGCTCACGATATCGAAACCCGGCGCCGGGTCGGCTACATGACCCAGGGCTTTTCCCTATACAGCGAGCTGACGGTACGCCAGAACCTGGTGCTACACGCCCGGCTCTTTCGCATGCCCGAAGAAAAAATTCCGGCGCGGGTGGAGGAGATGGCAGAGCGTTTCGGCCTGATCGGGATCATGGAGAGTCTCCCCGATGCCCTGCCGCTGGGCCAGCGGCAACGCCTTTCCCTGGCGGTGGCGATGATTCACGCCCCGGACATGCTCATTCTCGATGAACCGACCTCGGGGGTCGACCCGGTGGCTCGGGACGGCTTCTGGCGGATCATGATCGATCTGGCGCGACGGGAGAAGGTTACCATTTTCATCTCCACCCACTTCATGAATGAAGCGCTGCGCTGCGACCGGATCTCCCTGATGCATGCCGGCAAGGTGCTGGTCAGCGACGCGCCGCGAGCGCTGATGGAAAAACGTGGCGCGGCGACCTTGGAGGAAGCCTTCATCAGCTATCTGGAAGAGGCCTCCGCCGGCCCGGAAAGCGCCGCCACGCCGCCGCCCGAAAAGGCTCTACCGACGCCGCCTGCGCCGTCACGAGAGAGACAGCATCATCCCGGCGGCTTCTTCAGCCTCCGCCGTCTGCTCAGTTATACCCGCCGCGAATCCCTGGAGCTGCGCCGCGACCCGATCCGACTCACCCTGGCCCTGCTCGGCACCCTGATCCTCATGTTCGTCATCGGCTACGGCGTCAACATGGATGTTGAGGATCTGACCTTTGCCGTCCTCGATCGCGATCAGTCCGCCCTCAGCCGAGATTATGTCTTGAATCTTTCCGGTTCCCGCTATTTCATCGAACATGCGCCGATCCGTGATTATGCCGACATGGACCGACGGATGCGCGCCGGTGAAATCAGTCTGGCCATCGAAATCCCCCCGGGCTTCGGCCGCGATCTGCGGCGGGGGAGCGTAGTCGCCATCGGCGCCTGGATCGACGGAGCCATGCCGCAAAGGGCCGAAACGGTGCGCGGGTACGCGCAGGGCATGCACGCCCACTGGCTGGCGTCCGTCAGCCGTCAGTCCCGGGGCGAAGCCTCGACGTACGGTACGGTCAACATTGAAACCCGTTTTCGCTACAACCCGGACGTCAAGAGCTTGCCTTCCATGGTCCCGGCGGTGATTCCCCTTTTACTGATGATGATTCCGGCCATGCTCACTGCCCTTTCCGTGGTGCGGGAAAAAGAGCTCGGTTCCATCGTCAACCTCTACGTCACCCCCGTTACCCGTCTGGAGTTTCTGCTCGGCAAACAAATCCCCTATCTGGCCCTGGCGATGCTCAACTTCCTGCTGCTGACGGCTTTGGCCGTCTTCGTCTTCAAGGTACCGATCACCGGCAGTTTCACCGCTTTGAGTACCGGTGCTCTGTTGTATGTCTGCGCCGCCACCACCCTGGGGATGGTGATTTCGACCTTCATGCGCAGCCAGATTGCCGCCATATTCGGCACGGCGATTCTCACCATTTTGCCGGCGGTCCAGTTTTCCGGCATGCTCGACCCGGTTTCCTCCCTGGAGGGGGCCGGGGCCGCGATCGGAAAGATCTATCCGACCACCCACTTTCTCACCATCGCCCGAGGAACCTTCTCGAAGGCCCTCGGTTTCGCCGATCTGCAGGCGTCCTTCATCCCCCTGCTCTTGGCCGTCCCTATCCTCATCGGACTGGGTGCCGTCCTGCTCAAGAAACAGGAGCGTTGATCATGGGCCTCGCCAACATCCGCCATCTCGGCGTCAAGGAACTGCGCGGGCTGCTGCGTGACCCGATGATGCTCTTTCTCATCGTCTACGCCTTCACCTTCGCTGTCTACTCCGGCGCCACGGCCATGCCCGAAACACTGCACAAGGCGCCGATCGCCATCGTCGACGAAGACCATTCACCCCTTTCCCGGCGCATCGCCGATGCCTTTTATCCCCCGCGCTTCCTTTCGCCGATTCTTATCGACCAGACGCGGATGGATGCGCGGATGGATGCCGGCCTCGACACCTTCGCTCTTAACATTCCTCCCAATTTCCAGCGTGATCTACTTTCTGGGCGCGCCGCCACGGTGCAACTCAACGTCGACGCCACACGCATGAGTCAGGCCTTTACCGGCAACGGCTACATCCAGTTCATCATCAACGATGAAGTGAACGCTTTTCTGCGCGGCTACCAGGCCTCGACCATTCCCCCCGTCGAACTGGCCCTGCGCGCCCGCTTCAACCCCGAGCTGAACAAAACCTGGTTCGGCGCGGTGATGAAGGTCATCGACAACGTCACCATGCTCTCCATCATCCTCACCGGCGCCGCGCTGCTGCGGGAGCGGGAACACGGTACTGTCGAACATCTGCTGGTGATGCCAGTCACCCCCTTTGAAATCATGGCCGCCAAGATCTGGTCCATGGCCCTGGTCGTTCTGCTCGCCACCGCCGCTTCGTTGATTCTGGTCGTGGAAGGACTCTTGCAGGTTCCCATCGAGGGTTCGATCCTGCTTTTTCTGCTCGGCACCGGGCTGCATCTCTTCGCCACTACCTCTCTCGGCATTTTTCTCGGTACCCTCGCCCGCTCCATGCCCCAGTTCGGGCTGTTGATGATGCTCTTTCTGCTCCCCTTGCAGATCCTCTCCGGCGGCACCACCCCCCGGGAGAGCATGCCCGACTTCGTCCAGTACCTGATGATGAGCGCACCCAACACCCATTTCGTAATGCTCGCCCAGGCGATCCTCTACCGGGGCGCCGGGCTGTCCGTCGTCTGGCCGCAATTCGTGGCTCTGGCGCTGATCGGCACCGTCCTGTTTTTTCTCTCTTTGGCCCGCTTCCGCAAAACTCTCGGGACAATGGCTTGAAAACGGTGAGCGTTGGGCTTTACTTGTTAATGAACTGAGCGGCTATCGACCGCATTAAAAGGAGAAAACAGATGAAGGTTATCGGTATCAACGGCAGTCCCCGAAAACAATGGAACACCGCTACCCTCGTGGCGAAGGCCCTGGAAGGAGCGGCTGCGCAAGGGGCGAGCACGGAACTCTTTCATCTTTACGATCTGCACTTCAAGGGGTGTATAAGCTGCTTTGCCTGCAAAACGCGGGGCGGCAAGAGCTACGGCAAATGCGTCCTCAATGACGACCTGGCGCCCATACTGGAAAAAATCGCTTCCGCCGACGCCCTCGTTATCGGTTCGCCGATCTACTTCGGCACGGTCACCGGCGAGACGCGCAGTTTTATCGAACGCCTGCTCTTTCCCTATCTCACCTATACGGTCCCCTACGGCACCCTCTTCCCGAAAAAAATCAAGACCGGTCTCATCTACACCATGAATGTCCCGGAAGAAGTTAGCAAGGGATACGGGTACGAACAGATCTTCAATACCAGTGAGCGCTATATGCAGATGCTCCTTGGCTC
>CALJLX010000300.1 GCA_937982495.1 uncultured Desulfuromonas sp. | reverse complement strand
TTGGCGGCCAATCTCGGGCGTTGGCTGGTCGCCGGTCGCCCCTAGCCGCAGTTGACAACCCCGCCGTCCTGAACGTATGATCCGGCTTCGCGATTTTTCTTCGACGCAGGATTTCATCCGATGAGATTCAACCATGGCCATTCTAGCGATTCGACACTATCCCGATCCGGTTCTGAAACAGACGGCGCAGCCGGTGGAGGTTTTCGACGGCGCCCTCAAACAGCTGGCCGCCGACATGGCCGAGACCATGTACGCCGCTCCCGGGGTCGGGTTGGCCGCTCCCCAGGTCGGAGTCTCGCGGCGGCTGGCGGTCATCGATTGCGCCCGCGAGGGGGAGCCGCCGCAATTGCATACCCTGATCAACCCCGAGATCGTCGCCCGCGAGGGGGAATCCTGCGAGGAGGAGGGCTGCCTCTCCGTTCCTTCCTACTACGCCAAGGTTGACCGCGCCGCCCGGGTGCGGGTCCGCTACCGGGATGTGGAGGGGCAGGCGTGGGAACTGGAGGCTGACGGGCTCTTGGCGATCTGCATCCAGCACGAGCTCGACCACCTCGACGGGATTCTCTTCGTCGACCGCCTTTCCCCCCTGAAACGGGGGCTTTTCCGCAAGAAATACAAAAAAATCCTCGAACAGCAACGGGAGCAGCTGTGATCAAGCCTCAGGATATCCGTACCGTTTTCATGGGGACGCCGGAGTTCGCCCTGGCCACCCTGCAAGGCCTGCTCGACTTCGGTCTCGACCTGCGCGCCGTCTACACCCAGCCGGACCGGCCCAAGGGCCGGGGCAACCAGTTGACCCCGCCGCCGGTCAAGGAACTGGCGCTCAAACACGGCATCGCCGTCCATCAGCCCCTCAAGCTGCGTCAGCCCGAGGTGGTCGAGGAACTGCGCGCCATCGCCCCCGATCTGATCGTGGTCGTCGCCTATGGGCAGATCCTGCCCAAGAGCGTGCTGGAAATCCCCCGCTACGGCTGCATCAACGTGCACGCCTCGCTTCTCCCTCGTTACCGGGGGGCGGCGCCGATCAACAAGGCGATCATCGACGGCGAAACGGAGACCGGCGTGACCACCATGTATATGGATGTCGGCCTCGATACGGGCGATATGCTGATCAAACGCGTCACCCCCATCGGCCCCCTCGAAACCGCCGGCGAAGTCCACGACCGCTTGGCCCTTCTCGGCCGCGAGGCGATGGAGGAGACTCTGCGCCGACTCTGCGCCGGGACGCTGAAAGGGGAAAAACAGGATGACGCCCTCAGCAATTATGCGCCGATGCTCAAAAAGGAAGACGGGCTCATCGACTGGGGGCGGTCCGCCGCGCGGATCCACAATCAGGTACGCGGTCTCGATCCCTGGCCCGGAGCCTACACCCAGCTGCGCGACGAGGTGCTGAAAATCGCCCGCACCGCGCCGGAAACGGGAAGCGGCGCGCCGGGGACGGTCCTCGAAGCCGATGCCGCCGGGGTGCGTATCGCCTGCGGCGAGGGGGTGCTGCGGGTCGGCGAATTGCAGTTGCCGGGGAAAAAACGCCTGGCCGCAGGCGATTTCCTACGCGGTTGTCCGCTGCCTCCCGGAACCCGCCTCGGTTCGGATTAGGCCGGCTTGCCACCGTCGCGGAATTTTCACGGCGCCGCCCCTTGCCTGGTTGTGTTGCCGTGATTATAGTTGCGGCATGAGGGAGTTCCCGCCCGACGGTGAAGGCTGAAAAAACCGCGAACGAGGTGAAATGATGAATACCCTGCGTACCGCCTTGCTCATGACCCTGCTGACCCTGGTGCTGGTCGCCGCCGGCGGCGCCCTCGGCGGGCAGGGGGGAGCGCTCTTCGCCCTGGTCATGGCCGCCGTGATGAATCTCGGCTCCTACTGGTTCTCCGACAAGATCGTCATCAAGATGTATCGGGGGGTGGAAGTCGCCGCCGGCCCCCTCTTCGAGGTGGTCGAAGAGATCTGCCGGCGCAACGCCCTGCCCATGCCGAAGGTCTACATCCTGCCACAGCCGACCCCCAATGCCTTCGCCACCGGCCGCAATCCGAAACATGCGGTGGTTGCGGCGACGGATGGGATTTTGCAAATTCTCAGTCGCGAGGAGTTGATGGGGGTCATGGCCCACGAAATGAGCCACGTCATGCACCGCGACATCCTCATCGGCTCCATCGCCGCGACCATCGCCGGGGCGATTTCCTACTTGTCGCATATGGCTCAGTGGTCCCTGCTCTTCGGCGGTCGGGACGACGAGGACAGCAACCCGATCGCCATGATCCTGATGATGGTTCTCGCCCCCCTGGCCGCCATGCTGGTGCAGATGGCGGTCTCCCGCTCCCGGGAGTACGAGGCCGACAAGGGTGGCGCCAAGCTCTCCGGCAATCCCCTCTGTCTGGCCAGCGCCCTGCGCAAGCTCGAAGCGGCCAACAGCCGTCAGCCGATGCACCGGGTCAACGAAGCCACGGCGCACATGTTCATCGTCAGCCCGCTGCGCGGCGCCGGGCTCAAATCCCTCTTTTCCACCCATCCGCCGGTGGAAGAGCGGGTGCGGCGTCTGGAGAGCATGGCGGCGGCCTGATCCCCCACTCCACCCAGTCCCGTCGGCCAGGGGTGTGCCGTGCATGCCCCTGGCTTTTTCCGTCTGAAAGGATGCCTTTTTGTCTTCCGCCAACCCCCGCCAACTGGCTTTTTCCGTCCTCTGCCGGGTCGATGAGGGGGCTTACGCCGACCTCGCCCTCGACGCCGCCTTTCAGCAGTCGGCCCGCCTCGATCCCCGCGACCGGGGGCTGGCCACCGAACTGGTCTACGGCACCCTGCGTCGGCGCGGACGGCTCGATTTCGCCCTGGCCCGCCTGTCCGGCAAGCCGCTGGCCAAGGTCGAGCCGCGCGTCCTCAATCTGCTGCGCCTCGGCGCTTACCAGATTCTCTTCCTCGACAAGGTCCCGGCTCCGGCCGCCGTGCATGAAACGGTGGAGCTGGCCCGGCGCGAGCAACTGGAACGGGCCACCGGTTTCATCAACGGCATCCTGCGCAATCTGATCCGGCAACGGGAAGAAATCCCCTGGCCCGATGCGACCGAGCCCGTCGTCTACCTGGAAAAGCTGGCCGCTTTTCCCCACTGGCTGGCCCGCTCCTGGCCCCGGCGCTTCGGCGGCGAGGCGGCGGTGGCCCTGGCCGATGCCCTGCTGCAACCGGCCCCCTTCACGGTGCGGGTCAATACCCTGAAAATCGGTCGCGAGGATTTTCTCGCCGAGCTGAGTAGTCGGGGGTTGGAGGGAACGCCGACCCGTTTCGCCCCCGAGGGGGTGGTGATCGGCCACCGGGGTGGAGCAAGTCTGCCCGGCGACGCCGAGGGCTGGTATCAGGTGCAGGACGAGGCGAGCATGCTCATCGCCCATCTGCTGGCGCCGAAACCCGGCGAGAAGATCCTCGACGCCTGCGCCGCGCCGGGAGGCAAGACCACCCACCTCTGTGCCCTGGGGGACAACGCGGTGGAAGTGCTGGCCCTCGATCTCCATCCCCAGCGGGCACGGCTGGTAACTAGCGGCGCCGCCCGTCTCGGTTGCCGGGGGATCACCGCCCGCGCCTGGGATCTGACGCAGCCGCCGCCCTTTCTCGCCCCGGCGAGTTTCGATGCCATACTGGTCGATGCCCCGTGCAGCGGCCTCGGCGTGCTGCGGCGCAACCCGGAAATCCGCTGGCGGCGCACCGCCGCCGATATCGCACAGATGGCCGAGCAGCAGCGGGCGATTCTCGCCAACACGGCAACCCTGGTCAAGCCCGGCGGGCGCCTGCTCTATTCGGTCTGCACTCTCACCGAGGAAGAGACCGACGGCGTCGTCCAGGCCTTTCTCGCCACCCATCCCGACTTTGTCGCGGACGATCTTCGCGAAAGTGTGCCGCCGGCCTGGCGGGAGCTTTTCGGGGAGGATGGCCGGCTACGCACCTGGCGGCGAGCCGATACCGGCATGGATGCCTTTTTTGCCGCCGCCCTGCGCCGCCGCCCGCTGTGAGGCGGGATTATTTGTTTTGGCGGTGCGTGGGAAATCTGCTAAAAAGATAGGCGGTTATCCTTTTTGAACAGACGCCGCTTCCGCTGGGGATGTGGCGGTTTCAGCGCTGGAGAAATATTAATAATGGTCAAAATCGCTCCCTCCATTCTGTCGGCGGATTTTTCCCGCCTCGGGGAAGAAATCCGTGCCATCGAGGCGGGCGGCGCCGATTATGTGCATGTGGATGTCATGGACGGCCATTTCGTGCCGAACATCACCATCGGTCCGCTGGTCGTCGAAGCGGCGCGCAAGGTGACGAACCTGCCCCTCGACGTGCACCTGATGATTGAAAATCCCGACCGCTATATCCCCGATTTCGCCAAGGCCGGCGCCGATATCCTCACCGTGCATCAGGAGACGGTTCCCCATCTGCATCGCACTGTGCAGCTTATTCGTTCCCTCGGCAAAAAGGCCGGGGTGTCCATCAATCCGGCGACTCCGGTGGCGGCCCTCGACCTGATCCTCGACGATCTCGATCTGGTGTTGGTGATGTCGGTCAACCCCGGCTTCGGCGGCCAGAGTTTTATCCCCTCCTGTCTGGGCAAGATCGCGACTCTGCGGCGGATGATCGCGGAACGGGGACTAGAAGTGGAGCTGGAAGTCGACGGCGGGGTCAAGACCGAGAATATCGGCCGCATCGTTGCCGCCGGAGCCGATGTGCTGGTGGCCGGCAGCGCCGTCTTCGGCACCGACGACTACCGGGAAACCATCGCCGCCCTCAAGCGCAACGCCGGCGCCTGATGCTCGATCCCGAGACCGTGCGCCGGCGCCTTGCCGCCCAGGCGCCGAAGCATCTTTCCCAGCACGGGCTGCGCCCGGCGGCGGTGCTGCTGCCGCTCTTCGCCCGGGACGGTGAGGACTGGGTGCTCTTTACCCGCCGCACCGAGAAGCTCAATCACCACTCGGGCGAGATTTCCTTTCCCGGCGGCGCCTGGCAGGTGGAAGACGCCGGGCCGCAGGCCACCGCCTTGCGGGAAACGGAAGAGGAGATGGGCATCGCCGCCAGGGATGTCGAGGTATTGGGGCGACTGGACGACTGCATTTCGATCCACGGCTACCATGTCGTCCCCTTTGTCGGGACCTTTCCCGCGCCCTACCCCTATCGGATCGATCACAATGAGGTCGCCGAGGTCATCGAATTGCCCCTGGCGCGGTTGCTCGATCCCGCGATCTATCACGAAGAGGACTGGCGGCACCAGGGGCGGGTCTTCCCGGTCGGCTTCTTTACCGTCGGCCGGCATCAGGTCTGGGGTTTGACCGCCGAGATTCTGCGTCAATTTCTGCAGCGGGTTTTCAGCATCTGAGGAAAGGGGGCACCGTCCATGGACTTTTTCCGCCACCGCAGTCTGCAGACCAAGATCAACCTGGTCATCCTGCTGATTCTGCTGGTCTTCTTTGGGATTTTTTCGTGGATCAGCTTCCATCAGCAGCACGGCTACAGCGTCGAGGAGGCGGTGGAGAAGGCGCGGATTATCGCCGCATCGGCGACTCGGGGACGGCAGTACCTTTCCGACCAACTGCAGAAAGGGGGGGTCGAGCTGACCCGCGAGCGCTACGGCCTCATCCCCCAGGTGGTCTCGACCCAGATCGGCAGCCTGGTCGCCGCCGACGTCGGCTACACCATCCGCCAGGTCTCCGAACGCTACCGCAATCCGAAGAACGCTCCCGATCCCTCGGAAACGACCATGCTCAAGGAGTTTTACGGGGATCCGGAGAAGCGGGAAAGCTATCGCGTCATTGATCTCGGCAAGGAGCCGATCTTCCGCTATCTGCAGCCCTTTCGCGTCGACGAGAGCTGCCTGCAATGCCACGGCGACCCCGCCACGGCGCCGGCCTTCCTCAATGAGATGTTCCCCGATCCCAATGAGCAGTCCTTCCATTACCGCATCGGCGAGGTCATCGGCGCGGTCTCGGTCTCGATTCCCCTGGGCAAGCTGCAGGCCCAGGTCCAGCGCAAGGTGCGCACCGATCTGCTCTATTCGGGGGGGGTGCTGCTCGCCCTTGTCTTCTGCCTGGGACTGCTGGTGCGCATGGCGGTGACCGCGCCCCTGGCCCGGCTGGGGCTGGCGATTCGCGAGATTGTCCGCACCGGGCGTTTCGAAAAACCGATTCCCCGCCGGGGCCAGGATGAAATCGGCACCCTGATCGACGGTTTCAACGAGATGATGGTCCACCTCGGCGAGAAGACCGAGCATCTGGAGGAATCGGAAAAACGCTTCCGGGTGATGACCGAAACGGTGCGCGACGGCATGGTTTCTTTCCTCGCCACCGGCCAGGTCATCCTCTTCAACCGCCAGGCCGAGCGCATCTTCGGTTTCAGCAAGCGTGAGGTGATGGGGGTTTCCGTGGCGCGGCTGGTGCATGAGGAGTGCGCGGAACTGCATCAGGCCGGGGTTGAGGATTATCTGAAAAAGAATGCCGCGCAGCTGATTCGCAAACTGCACAAAATTCCCGGGCGGCGGCGGGACGGTTCCCAGGTTTCGCTGGAGCTTTCCCTGGCCGTGGCCGAGTCGGATGGGCATCTCTTCTATACCGCCATTCTTCGCGAAACGAACTGAACAGCGCTGCCGCCTTGCGCGAACAGGGGAGGACTCGACCCCCTGTTCGCCCCGCCGGTCTCACCCTCTCTCCGTACGGAATGCTTCATGTCCAGTGCCACTGACCGCTCCCGGCGGTTTCTCGAAGAGCTTGGCCGGCGCCTGATCATCGGCGACGGCGCCATGGGCACCCTGCTCTACAGTCGGGGGGTCCGGCTCGACACCAATTTCGAATGTCTCAACCTGCGCGCTCCCGAGCTGATCCGGCAGGTGCATGAAGAGTATCTGGCCGCCGGCTCCCGTCTCCTCGAAACCAATACCTTCGGGGCCAATGCCCCGCGCCTGGCCGGTTTCGGGCTGGAAGGCCAGGCCCGCGCCATCAACCTGTCCGGCGCGCGCCTGGCCCGCGAAGCCGCCGACGACGCCTATGTCGCCGGTTCGGTGGGACCCTTGCAGCGCCCCCGGGGGGAGGGGGGCGTGCTCTCCCGGGAAGAGGCGGAAGCCGCCCTGCGTGAGCAGATGGAAGCCCTGGCCGAGGGCGGGGTGGATCTCTTTCTCCTTGAAACCTTCGCCGACCTCGCCGATCTGGAGCTGGGGGTGGCCATCGCCCGCGAGCTGGGGTTGCCGGTGGTGGCGCAGATGGCCTTTCTCCAGGAGGGTCGAACCCGCGACGGAATTTCCGCCGAACAGGCGGCACTCAGGTTGACGGAAGCCGGGGCCACGATGATCGGCGCCAATTGCGGCGCCGGGCCGGGCGAGCTGCTGCGGGTGGTGTCGCGCATGGCCTCCGTCTCGGCCCTGCCCCTCTCCGCTTTTCCCAACTCGGGCTTCCCCGAATACGTGGAGGGGCGCTATATCTATCTCGCCACCCCAGAATATTTCGCCGGCATGGGCCGGGAGTTGGCGCGGGCCGGAGCGGTGCTGCTCGGCGGCTGCTGCGGCACGACGCCGGAACATATCCGCGCCCTGACCGAAGCTCTTGCCGACCTCGTTCCCGCGCCGACAGCGAGGGTGGTGCTTACGCCGGATCTTTCGCCGCCTGTCGTGACGCCGCCGCCGGAATCCCGCCCCGATTTTCTCGCCGATTGGGGCGCCCGACCGATCGTGACCGTGGAGCTCGACCCGCCGCGCGGCCTGAACTGCGCCAAAGTGCTCGACGGCGCCCGCGCCCTGGCCCGCGCCGGTGTCGACGCCATCAGCCTGGCGGAAAACCCCCTGGGGCGTATCCGTCTCGGCAACGTCGCCCTGGCCCGGGCCATCCAGGAAGAGACCGGCACCGAGGTCATCGTCCATGTGACCTGCCGCGATCGCAACCTCATTGGTCTCCATTCCGAACTGATGGGCGCCCATCTCCTCGGTATCCGCAATATTCTGGCGGTGACCGGCGACCCGGTGGCGGTGGGGGCGGAGTCGGGGGCGACCAATGTGTTCGACCTCAACTCCGTCAGTCTGCTGGAACTCCTCTCCGCCCTCAATGACGGACAAAACCTCCTCGGCGCCGAACTCGACGGCCGCACCCGGTTTCTGCTCGGCGCCGCTTTCAATCCCAATCTGGCGACCATGGACGGGCAGCTGCGTAAGCTCGGCAAGAAGGTCGCGGCCGGCGCTCGCTTCGTGCAGACCCAGCCGGTCTATTCGACGCGGGTGCTGGACGAGCTGCTGGAAAAGACCGCTCCGTTCCGGATTCCGGTGCTGGTGGGTATTTTGCCGCTGGTGAGCGAGCGCAACGCCGAGTTTCTGCACAACGAAGTGCCCGGCATTACCCTGCCCGAGGCGGTGCGCGAGCGCATGCGCGGCAAGCAGGGGGAGGCGGGGGTGCGGGAAGGGATGGCGATCGCTCGGGAGCTGATCGAGGCGGGACGGGGGCGCTGCGGGGGCTACTATCTCATGCCCCCCTTCGGCAAGGTCGAACTGGCTCTGGAGCTGATGGAGTTCATTCGCCGGACGGCGGGGTGAGAGCCAGGATCCTGGCCAGTTCCCCCCGTTCGTCCAGTTCAAAGAGTTCGTCGCAGCCGCCGATCAGGCGGCCGTCGATGAAAATCTCCGGCACCGTTTGCCGGCCGCTGCGTTCACGCATTTTATGGGCCTGTTCCGGGTTGTCGCTGATGTCGATTTCCCGGAAATCGACCCCTTTGATGCGCAACAGTTCTTTGGCGCGCCAGCAATAAGGGCAATGGTTTTTGGTGTAAATTTCCACGGTTTTCATGGGATCCGTACTCCGGAACAAAAAGAATAGAGGTCATTCTAGCGCAGGATCCGGCCCTGGCAAGGCTCGCCGGAAAAAAGGGGGCGTATGAAGATGATCGATCTCCGCCGATGGTGCGTTCCGGTTTTCTGCCTGCCGCTTCTGGCCTGCGCCGCCTTGGTCTCCCCCGCGGACCGGCATGGCCCGGCCAGCGACGACTTTACCCGCAGTCTACGTTGGCTCGATGTCGGCGGCGCGGCCCAGCATCTGGATGCACAGGTCAGGGAGAGTTTCCAGGATCGTTTTTCCGGGGAGGATCTGCGGGTCGTGGAATTTTCCCTGGAGCGGGTCGAGTTTTCAGATGAGGATCGGCGGGCCGACGCCTGGTATCTTCTGGAATACAACCTGCTCCCCTCGTCGACGGTGCGTCGGGAGCGTTTTCGTCTTGAGTGGGAGTATCGGGAGGAGGGGTTGATGACGCCCGGAATCTGGCGGATCGTCTCTCCTTTTCCGCCGCTTCCCTGAGCGTAAGGCGCGGTCGGCGCCGATTCCCGGCGCGGCGTCATCGGGTATTTTCAGCGTCTCGTGGGCGAAACGGGGCGGCCTGGAGCGGTTCCGAGACGGTGAATTAATGCAATCGAGGGGCGTGCCGGTTCCCTCAGTGGGGCAAAATACGCAAATTTTCCCTTGCTTTAGGTCTTCCATTTGTGCTATCTAACTGCATACTGTATACAAGATAGGGAGAGGCGATTGCCGTAAAGGTGCGTGGTCTTTCCCTTTTTTCAAGGGATTTCCGTTCGTTTAACGTGGTCGGGAATGGGTCTCACGGGAGGTCGATCTTGTCTCAAGTCATTTTTTCCAGTTGGGGACGAAACGTAGTAGATAACCGTCAAGGCGGGAGCGCCGAGGTTGAGGGCGCTTACCAGAAGATGCCGGTCACCTTTGACGGCACCCGTCCCTGGGGGGCGTTCATGGGCTGGGATGGCGTGATCGTCACCGATCCCAAGGTCGACATTGTCGCCATGGCCGCCGAGTATGCCCGTCGGGTGCAGGAGGATTACTGTTG
>CALJLX010000299.1 GCA_937982495.1 uncultured Desulfuromonas sp. | reverse complement strand
AGACCTCGGGGGCCATGGCGACGTTGACCTTGCCCCAGGCGATGTTTTCGAAAGAGGGTTTCTGATGGACGAAGTACTTGTCCTTGGGCGAGCGACCGGTGAATTTGCCGGTATCGACCATCATGGTGCCGTTCTGCGCCGCCCGCCCTTCCTTGTTGGAACATTCATGCTCGAAGAGTTCGTCGTAGCTCAGGTTGTGAAACACCTTGCCGATACTTTTCAATCCCAGATCCTTGGCCTGAATCATGCGTCACCTTTACGTGAAAGAGTATGCGGAGCATGCCACCGGACCGAGGCCGCGGCACGCTATCCTTTAGCAAATTTATCCAAAATAAAAAAGAAAAAACATTTCCACGGCACATATAAAATCGTGAAACTCCCCTGCGGTTGCTGAGGAATTTTCACAACTAGTTCAAAAATAAGGGAAATATTCCGATCACCAGTCTCCAAAAGCGGTATCTTTGCGCTTTAATACAGTGTTTGCTTATTGTATAGTTAAATTTTTCAAGGTGGGAGCATCTTTCGACATCCCGCCGGTGCAAAGCTGTTCTTTGTGTGCGCGACCCTCTTTCCTCCCCGGGAGGCGCCGCGTACGTACCCTTGCAAACGCGATAAGATTCCAGCGACATCAACCCAAAAGGAGACCGACGGCATGAGCTACGATATTCCCAAGAATGACAAGTTGCTGAAATGGGTGGAAGAAATGACCGCCCTGTGCGAGCCGGAAAAAATCCACTGGTGCGACGGCTCCCAAAAGGAGTACGACGACCTCTGCGCGCAGCTGGTTCGGGCCGGCACCTTCCGCAAGCTCAACCCGGAAAAACGCCCCAACAGCTACCTGGCCTGGTCTGACCCCATCGACGTGGCGCGGGTGGAAGACCGCACCTTCATCTGCAGCATCTCCAAGAACGACGCCGGTCCGACCAACAACTGGATGCAGCCCAAGGAGATGAAAGAGAAACTCCACGGTCTGTTCAAGGGGTGCATGAAGGGACGCACCATGTACGTCATCCCCTTCAGCATGGGACCGCTGGGCTCCCCCATCGCCAAGATCGGGGTGGAAATCACCGACTCGCCCTATGTGGTCATCAACATGCGGATCATGGCGCGCATGGGCAAGGCGGTGCTGGACGTGCTCGGCAACGGCGATTTCATCCCCTGCATGCACTCGGTGGGCGCGCCCCTTGAGCCCGGCCAGAAGGACAGCACCTGGCCCTGCAACACCGAGAAATACATCGTCCACTTCCCCGAGGAGCGCGCCATCTGGTCCTTCGGCTCAGGCTACGGCGGCAACGCCCTGCTCGGCAAGAAGTGCCTGGCGCTGCGCATCGCCTCGAAGATCGGCAAGGACGAGGGCTGGCTGGCCGAGCACATGCTGATCCTCGGCGTCCAATCCCCGCAGGGTGAAAAGACCTACGTCGGCGCCGCCTTCCCCAGCGCCTGCGGCAAAACCAACTTCGCCATGCTCATCCCGCCCAAGAGCTTCGCCGCCAAGGGCTGGAAAGTCACGACCATCGGCGACGACATCGCCTGGATCAAGCCCGACCCCGACGGCAACATCTACGCCATCAACCCGGAATACGGCTACTTCGGCGTGGCGCCGGGGACCAACGTCGAGACCAACCCCAACGCCATGGCCTCCTGCGCCGCCAACACCATCTTCACCAACGTCGCCCTGACAGAGGACGGCGACGTCTGGTGGGAAGGGATGACCGACGAGCCGCCGGCGAAGCTCATCGACTGGCAGGGCAACGAGTGGACCCCCGGCTGCGGCCGCCCTGCCGCCCATCCCAACGCCCGCTTCACCTCGCCGGCCTCCCAGTGCCCGTCCATCGACCCCGACTGGGAAAACCCCAAGGGTGTACCGATTTCCGCCTTCATCTTCGGCGGCCGACGCAAGAACACCATCCCCCTGGTCTACCAGTCCTTCAACTGGAGCTACGGCGTCTATCTGGCCGCGACCATGGGCTCGGAGACGACCGCGGCCGCCGTCGGCGCCACCGGCAACGTGCGCCGCGACCCCTTCGCCATGCTCCCCTTCTGCGGTTACCACATGGCCGACTACTTCGGTCACTGGCTGCAGTTCGGCCGCACCATCCCCCGGCCGCCCCGCATCTTCAGCGTCAACTGGTTCCAGAAGGATGCCAACGGCAAGTTCGTCTGGCCCGGCTACGGCGAGAACATGCGGGTTCTCAAGTGGGTCGTCGAGCGCGTCACCGGCCGCACCGGCGCGGTGGAAAGCCCGCTCGGCTGGATGCCTCGCTACCAAGACATCGACTGGGAGGGGCTGCCGATCAGCCGCGAGAAATTCCACGAAATGATGGCCGTCGACCGCGATCAGTGGAAGGAAGAACTGGTCGCCCACGAAGAGCTGTTCATGAAGCTCTTCGACCGCATGCCCAAGGAGTTTTTGCACATCAAGGAGCTGATCACCTCGAGCCTGTGGCGCTCGCCGGAGCACTGGGAACAGATCGGCGACGTGCATCCCGAGGGCTGGAATGAATAGCCCTTCGCACCCAGGATGAACAAACCGGGGCGGCTCCTCGCTGGGGACGCCCCGGTTGTTTTTGGCCTTGAGTGGTGCCGACGGCCTTCTAGCGAAAGGAACAAAAAGTGTCCTTCATCGATATTTCCGTCCCGCTCTCCCCCCGCCTCCCGGCCTTTCCCGGCGATCCCGCCATCCAGGTGGAGCGCGCCGGCGCCGCCGCCAATCCTTTTCACCTGACCCGGCTTGCCCTGGGGAGCCACGCCGGCACCCACATCGACGCCCCGGCCCATCTCCTCGGCGAGGGGGCGACCGTCGACGCCATCCCCC
>CALJLX010000298.1 GCA_937982495.1 uncultured Desulfuromonas sp. | reverse complement strand
TCACCAGGAGGTCCCATCCATGTCCCGAATCCCCGCCGTCGATCAGGAATGCTGCATCAGCTGTGAAGTCTGTGTCCACCTCTGCCCCGAGGTCTTCCGCATGGAAGGGAGAGAGGGCCACGGCCACGATCATGACCACGGCGCGCACAAATCGGTCGTCTACAATCCCACCGGCGCCCCCGAAAGCAAGATCGAACTGGCCATGGACAGCTGCCCGGCGGCCTGCATCTACTGGCGGGACTGAGCCTCCCGCAACCACCCGCCTTGAGCAACATCGGCAAGCTTTACGCCTTCTCCTTCCTCAAGATGACCCTCTTCCCGATGGCGGTCATCACCCTCTTCTGGAAGGATCACATCGGCCTCTCCCTCACCGAGATCCTGCTGTTGCAGGGTCTCTTCTCGGTGGCGACGCTGCTCATGGAATATCCTTCGGGATATGTCAGCGACCGCCTCGGCTACCGCTTCTCCCTCAATCTCGCCTCGCTGGTCGGCGTCATCGGCTGGGGAGTCTACACCCAGGCCGGGAGCTTCGCCGGGGTGCTCGTCGCCGAACTGCTGCTCGGCATCTCCTTCGCCTTCATCAGCGGCTCGGACAGCGCCCTGCTCTTCGAAACCCTGAAGCAAGCGGGGCGGGAAGAAGACTACGCCCGCCACGACGGGCGCATGACCGGCGCCGCCCAGCTCGGTGAAGCCTGCGGCGCCCTCTGCGCCGGGCTGATGTACGCCGCCGCCCCCCTGCTCCCCTTCTTCGCCCAGATCGGCGTCTGGCTGCTGGCCCTGCTCATCAGCCGTTCCCTCACGGAAACCCCCGTGGACCATGCGCCCCTGCCCCATTCCCACCTGCGCGAGGCCCTGCGGATCGGCCGCGAGGCGTTCCTCGACAACCGCCATCTGCGCCATACCATCCTCCTCGCCACCGTTCTCGGCCTCGCCTCCTTCTTCCCGGTCTGGCTGATCCAGCCGACCATGCAGCAAAACGGCGTGCCCCTCGCCTGGTTCGGGCCGATCTGGGCGCTGGCCAATCTCACCGTGGCCCTGGCCTCGCTGCTTAGCCAGCGAACCTATTTTCATCTGGGGGAACGGGGGCTGGGGATACTCTTTCTACTGCTGGTCGTGGCGGGCTATGCCGGGCTCGGCTGGTTCGAGGCCTGGTGGGGATTCGTCTTCTACTTCCTGCTCACCGCCATGCGCGGCCTGCAAGGGCCACGGCTGCGCCATCACTTGCAGCAGGCAAGTCAGCGCCGGAACCGGGCGAGCATCCTCTCGCTGAAATCCCTCCTCTTCCGCCTGCTCTTCGTCCTCGGCGGCCCCCTGGTCGGCCATAGCGCCGACACTCTCGGCCTGCATCCCACCTTCCTGCTGCTGGGAGCGGCCTTCGCTCTGAGCCTTCCTCCTCTTCTTTACCTCTTTCTGACCACTCTCCCCCGCAGCCGGATGGAATCGGGCCAAGGGCCTTCGTCCAAAGATTAGTGCATATTTATTTTAGGCATTGTCCCCACTTCGCCAAACGGTTATAAAAAACGTATACGGTATCCGCTGAACCGGCTGACGAGGAGGACAGGATATGCACTACGAAGTTCCCAACAGCGCCCACCGGCATCTGGGACTCGGCGCCTGGGTGGAAATCATCGAAGCCTACGACCTGCGGGAAGAGACCAATGCCATCCACGTCGCCGCCATGCGCGTCGGCAGTCGCACCATCGCCTGCGGCGATAAGAGCAGACCCCTCGACAAACCCCTGCGCCCCCACGAAGGCCAGATCATCGCCATCGAAAAACAACCGGATAGAACGCTCTTCCAGATTCATCTGTAATGAGAAAAAAGGGGCGATCCGATTGATCGCCCCTTGCTTTTATTACCTAAACCCCGCCACTGAACAATCTTAAGCCCCGTCACTGCCATTCTTCACCAGGACCAGCTGCGGTTTCGACTTTCCCCGTCTCGACGTCGTCGGCTGAAACTCGGGAACCATCTCCTGCAATTTAGCGACCACGCCGTCAAGATCCAACGACCTGGCCAACTGATAAAGTTCCTCGATCTGGCGAACCAGCACCGCTTCATCGCACTCGGCGGCCTTGGCCACCATGATTTTTTCATGGCAGGTCGGCTGCACCCCCTCCCCGGCCAGCAGCAGCTCCTCGTAAAGCTTCTCGCCGGGACGCAAGCCGGTGAAAGCGATTTCGATATCCTCATAGGGCCGATAGCCGGAAAGTTGGATGAGTTCCTCGGCCAGTTTGACGATCTTCACCGGCTCGCCCATGTCGAGGAGGAAGATCTCCCCTCCCTTGCCCATGGAGCCGGCTTGCAGAACCAGTTGGCTGGCTTCGGGGATGGTCATGAAGAAACGAGTCACCTCGGGATCGGTCACCGTCACCGGCCCACCCTTGGCGATCTGCTCCTTGAAAATCGGGATGACGCTGCCATTGCTGCCGAGAACGTTGCCGAAGCGTACCGTCACGAAACTGGTCCGGCTGCGTTTCGCCAGGGCCTGAACGTAAAGCTCCGCCGCCCGTTTGCTGGCCCCCATGACATTGGTGGGGTTGACCGCCTTGTCCGTGGAAATCATAACGAAACGTCCCACGCCGAATTGATGGGCGGCATCGGCGATGATCCGGGTACCGCGCACATTATTGTTGGCCGCCTCGGCGGGATTGCACTCCATCATCGGCACATGTTTGTACGCCGCCGCGTGAAAAACCACCTCGGGGAGGAATTCATCGAAGATGGCCTCGACCCGGGCTTTGAAGCGGATGTCGCCGATAATCGGTACAATCCGCAGCCCCGGGAATTTCATCAGCAACTCCCGTTCGATCTGAAACAGGGGGGTTTCGGCATTTTCGAAAAGAACGATCTTTTTCGGCTGGAAACGAGCCACCTGGCGACAGATCTCGCTGCCGATGGAGCCGCCGGCCCCCGTCACCAGTACCCGCTTGCCCCTGAGACAGCCCTCGATGCGCGACAGGTCGAGCTTTACCGGCGCCCGCCCGAGAAGATCCTCCAGTTCCACATCCTTAACCTGCTGGATGCTGATTTTGCCGTCGATCAGTTGACCGACGCCGGGGAGGGTCTTGAATTTGACCCCGGTGGCCTGACAGAGTTCGACAATATGACGCAGATCCTTACCCGAGGCCGAGGGGATGGCGATGACGATTTCGTCCACCCTCTGCTCCTGACAGATCCGGCCGATGCGGCGAAGTTTGCCGAGCACGGGAAAGCCCTGAAAAGACTGCTTGCGCTTGCGCGGGTCGTCGTCGACAAAACCGACAACCTCCAGGTTCAGAGCGGGATTCAGCCGGATCTCCCGGGCGATCATCTGCCCGGCATC
>CALJLX010000297.1 GCA_937982495.1 uncultured Desulfuromonas sp. | reverse complement strand
CGGCCCCTCGGACGCGGGTTTCCAGCAACAGGGGGGGCTCGCCGCCGAACAGAAAATCCACTCGTTCCCCGCCCGACCGGGTCAGCCGGTAGTCGCGCTCGCGAATCTCCAGCCGGTCACCGGCGTCGGGGCGCGGCACCAGGAAGATGCGGCGCACGCTCGCCGCCACCGCCTCGGCCAGGTGCGGCTCCTTGGCGAGATCGGGCAAGAGGTGATGGACCTCCACCCCGTCGACGGTGACGGTCAGATCGAAGAGTTTCAGCCCCAGTCCTTCGAGGGCGACCAGCCGCGCGCGCCGGTTGGCGGTATCGAGTTCGAGAAAGCCCTCCATGGGCAGGCGCCGACCGCGCAGTTCGAAGAGCCCCGACTGGCGGATGCGCCAGACGCCCGGGGCGGCGCGCCAGTCCGTCGCCAGCAGTTCGGCCGGGGTCAGGGCGCGGGTCGGCGACAGCAGCGGCTTTTCGAAGGGAATCGAGGCGCAGCCGCCAAGGAGCAGGGCCAGGCAGAGGCCGAAAATTCCTTGGCGCACGTTCATGCCCGCCCGCCCCGCAACGCTGGAATCACCAGCAGCGCCGCCGGAATGGCCGCGCCAATGCCGAGCAGCACCGTCACCCCGATGGAGTTCAGGGCCGGATGGCGGGCCAGGACCAGCACGCCGAAACCGGCCAGGGTGGTCAGGCCCGAGACGAGCACCGACAGATCGACGCCGGCGGCGCCCGCGCCGGTCCCGTTGCCGACCATGAAAATGCCGTAATCGACGCAGAGGCCGATGACCAAGACCGTGGCGACGATGTTGAAGAGGTTGAAGGGGATATCGAGGGCGCCCATGATCCCGAACATCGCCAGCAGCCCGGTGACGACCGGCACCAGGGCCAGCAGAATCCGCCGCCGGTCGCGGAAGATGGCGACCACCAGCGCCAGTACCAGCAGCAGCGAAAGCAGCAGATAACGGCTGAAGTCCCGCTGAATCGCGGCACCGACTTCCGAACCGAAGCCCGTCGGCGAGACGAAATGCACTCCGGCCGGCCGGGCCGGATTTCCGCCGGCGAAGAGTTCCCGGGCCTCGGCGCTGTCCGGCACCAGGGTCAGCACGCCGTTTTTGACCATCAGGGCGTCGACCAGGGGACCGAGCCCGGCCCGGCGCAGGCTGTCGGGTGTTATCGCCGGCGGCGGGGCCGTCAGCGCGGCGTGAAAGGGGGCGAAGGCCTGGGCGGAAAAGCCGAGGCGAGCGCCGGCGGCGTCGAGGTCGGCGAGAATCCGACGACCTTCCTCCCCCGACCAGAAAGTGCGCCAATTCTCGGCATTTCGCCGCTGATCGGCGGCCGGTGGCAACAGCGGCGCCAGACTGACAATCGCGGCCTCGGGCAGACGCACCCGCAGAAAGCGGAAGACCTCCCGATTGCGCGCCAGGGCGGCTTCGCCATCGGCATCCTCCACCACCGCCATGGCCTGTCCGCGCGGATCGCCGAAGGCTTGGCGCAGGTCATGTTCGGCTTGACGCAACTCCTCGGGGATCAGGCTCATGGCCCGCAGTTCGCCGTCGAAACGCAGGTCCCCGACAAAGAGCGCGGAAACGGCCAGCAGCGCCAGCCAGAGGGCGACGATGGTCTTGCGCGGCCGCCGGTGGCCGCCGGCCAAAAGAGGGAGGCGGAGCGTCCCGCCGGCGGGGGCCGGACGGACCAGGTGCGGTAATACCACCAGGGACAACAGCAGCGCCGCGCCAATCCCGGTCATGGCATAGATCGCCAGTTGCCGTTGTCCCGGCAGGCTCGAAACCAGCATCACCGCGAAGGACGCGAGGGTCGCCAGCGCTCCGCCGGTCACCGGCCCGGCCACTTCGCCGACCAGTTCCGCCCGCTCGCGGCCGCTCCCCCGGCAGGCGAAATAGATGTGCATGGCATATTCGTCGGCGATGCCGAGCAGCACCCCGCCGAAACCGAGGGTCACGGCGAAGACCCGGTCGTAAGCGAGGGCGATGACCCCCGAGGCGACCAGGAGGATCGCTGAGGGCACCAGGAAAACGAAAACGCCCTGCCAACTGCGCAAAAAGAAGAGATAGATCGCCAGCACCGCCAGGGAGGAGAGACTCAGCACCCGCGCCAGATCGCCCTTGATCGCCGTGGCGTTGGCCAGGGTGTGGCGATGTCCACTGACCAGGGTCGCCGTCACCCCGGCGGGGAGGGCGGCCCGCGCCTCGTCGAAGGACGCCAGCAGGCGTTCGGCCCCCTGGGAATCGGTCAGGGAGACGGGGGAGTCGGCGACGATCAGCGCCCCGCGTCCGTCGGCGCTGAGAAAATAGCCGCCGTCGATCCGCGCCTCGCCGATGGGATTGACGTAACGGAGCTTTTCCAGGCCGTAAAGGCGCAAATCAAGGGGGTCGCGGCGAACCATCCCCTTCATCACCCAACCCTCCGGCGACAGCAGCTGCCGGTAGGCGGTCTCGACCAGGATATCGATCCGCTCGGGAGTGAGCGTGGCGGCCAGCCGGTCCAGATCGTCGCCGTCCAGCAGATTGGGCAGGTTTGCCGCCAGCCATTCGGGCAGGCGGGCGGTGTCGAGGGACGCCGGGCCGGTCATGACCCGGGTGAAGTAAGGAGGGGCCAGGGCGGCGGCGAGCCGGTCGGCGGCGTCCGACAGGGTCGCCGGATCGGGGCCGCGCAGATGGATCAGGACCTTGCGGGCGAAGGGCGCTTCGCGCAGGCGACGGAAATCGGCGGCGACCTGTGAAAGGTCGTCGGGCAGGAGCGCTTCGATGTCCTCCCGTACCTGTATTTGGCTCAATCCGGCCAGTCCGCCGCCGAGCAGCACCAGGGTCAGGATGTAAAGCAGGGCGCGCCGGGGGGCGAAAAACCGGTAAAGGGATTTAAAAACGGCGCCGATCATCTCAGAAAAGATCCGGGGCGAGAGGCTGGTTGAGGACGGCGCCATCGAAACGGATCAGAGTGAAATCGCCCCCTTGTTCGTGCACCTCGACGTTCGCCACATGCCGTCCGGCGGCGTCGAAGGCGATGAGCAGGTGATCGAGATACTGCTTGGCCGCCGCCTGGCGGGGAATCAGGCGTAGGGTCACTGGTGCCGTCCCGACCAGGGTCAGATGATAGCGCTCTTTCAGCCAGTCGAGATCGACCCGCGCCCAGGCCAGCAACTGCTCGGCGATCAGCTTCATCCCCGGCTCGCGGCCGAGGTCGAAGGGGACCGGCG
>CALJLX010000296.1 GCA_937982495.1 uncultured Desulfuromonas sp. | reverse complement strand
CCCCAGCGAACAATCTGCTTCCCAAGCTTTATTTCGTAGCGTTTGGATGCCCAGAGGTAGGAGGTTTCGTGAAAGTCCATGCGTATGTCGTCGTTAACATGCTCCGGTCCCATCCACAAAAAATCGCCCTGAAGGGAGACCAGCGCCTGCCAGCGGGCGTCCGAGCCGGAAACCGAGGACGACGAACCATGACGGACGGAATCGAGGGCCGCCTGGAGCCTCATGGTATTTCTAAAATCGTAGGGATGTTCGTTGGGCTCGTCGGCCTTAAGGTCGGCACCGGCGGTCAGGTCCAAAAAACCGCGCCAGGACAAACGATCGAGCAGCCCTTTTTCATGGACGAATGCCGGGGACGGGGACGTCGTTCCACCATCATCGAAGGAAAACGAATAAGCCCCCCCCTGCTCCGCGGACCCGACCGTTTTCTGAGTTTCCAGCGCCAACGCGATGCTTCCGAAGACGCCCCACACAGCCAAGCCGCCACAAAGTGCAAGAATCCACCTAAGCATAAATCCCTACCATCGTTCCAAGCTGCGCTCGGTAAACAAGTCGTCGCTCAGGCCTGAGTTGTAAACAACCTCCCCATTACTCATCACTGTGCGGTGCCCGCTGAGGACATCGGCCATACTGACTTCCATTTCAGTCCAAAGTCCTTGAATATTTTTCAGGTTCGTCACTCGATACTCCTTGAACAAGCGCTTCTTTTTGTCGTAATAGTCCACTTTTATGGGGACGTTAATATCTTTTATGACCCAAGATTTTATTAAGGAATATTCTGTCTTTGTCTTTTCTTTTGGGACGCTTTCGAGAACAAAACATTCGGCCTGACCGATTTTTTCAATGGCAATGATTTTGTGTTCCCAAAGGTCGACATCACGCCGTTCCATATCTTCATACGTAAAATCCGTATTCACAAAGCTTGTCGCTTTTTGCGATGAAACAATGCGCCGAGTCCGCTTCAGAGACGGCAGATACAAAATCTGTTCTGTTTCCGAGGCATTCAGTTCCATGGATAAAAAAGCGGTTCCAGCAATGTCGGCGGGAGTTAAAAAACGCAATATCTGCTTAGAAAGATCGCCGTCATCTTTTCGATGAAGAACGAAGGTGCGATCACGCCTATTATTGTTTTTATCGATCAGTTCCATTTTCCCCTGCGCGGTAAAATCGTCGCCGTTATCACGATTACGAATTTTCATCGCCAATTCACGGCCACCGATCTCAAAACTATCGGCCCCCATTGCGGAGGCGATGACCGTAAGGGAGAAAAAAACCGCCGACAGAATTATCCCAAAGTACTCCAATCGTGTTTTCATGTACAAAATCCAATCCTTTCCGGCACGCCAAGCCTTGCAAGCAACAACAACCCCGATGTGAAAAAAAACTATAGCATTTTTACGGGGAGGGTGCGCGCCGATCAAAATAACCCCTGGCAAAAAAGTTTTTTGTTCGGTAAGGTTTTTTAAACAAATCATACAATCGGGTGGGGTGGGACATGGAAAATCAGATCGAAATCGAATTTTCCCGCAATATCGGCCTACTCTCCGAAGCGGAACAGGCCCGGCTTCTGGACGCGAAGGTGGCGGTGGCCGGCGCCGGAGGAGTGGGCGGCATTCATCTACTGACCCTGGCCCGCCTCGGTGTCGGAAAATTTCACGTCGCCGATCTCGATGTTTTCGAGCCGGTGAATATCAGCCGTCAATTCGGCGCCTTTCACAGCACCAGCGGACGGCATAAGGCCGAAGTTCTTGCCGAGATGATCCGCGACATCAACCCACGAGCGGACATCACTCTTTTTCCGCAGGGGGTCGGCCCGGAAAACGTCGACGCCTTTCTGGAAGGGGCTGAGGTTTTCGTCGACGGCATCGAATTCTTCGAAATCGACATCCGTCGTCTGCTTTTCCACCGGGCGCGAAGCAAGGGCATTTATGCCCTGACCGCCGCGCCCCTGGGCTTTGGCGCAACCCTGCAGGTGTTCGCTCCGCAGGGGATGAGCTTTGACGACTACTTCGGCATTGACGATCGGATGGATCCGATAGAGAAACTGGCGGCCTTCGCCACGGGGCTGGCCCCACGACCTTACCACCTGAGTTATCTGGACAAACGGAAGGTGAGTTTGAAGGAACGGAAGGGGCCGGCGGTGGCGCCGGCCTGCACCCTAGCGGCCTCATTAGTGGCCACCGAGGTGGTGAAGATCATCACCGGCAAGGGGGTCAGCAAGCCTGTCCCCCACTACCTGCAAATCGACATGCTGAGGGGGAAGACACACCGGGGATATGTTTGGGGGGGAGGAAAAAATCCGCTACAACGGATTCTGAGACATTTCATCCTCAGAGCCATGCGCCAAGCACAATGAAAGGGCTCAAGCGACGCTGCCGACCAACGGCTGCTCCAGTCCGGCACAGAAGAATTGCGGGTTGCGGCTGAGAACATCCCGAACCGTACCGAGGTACGGCGCTCGTAGCCCGTGGTACTCTTTCTCTGGGCCAATCTGGGCAAAGAAAATTTTCTTTCGTGCCAGCAGAATGGGTAATCCCCGCGCCATAACCGCGTAAAAATGGCTAAGCCCGCGCTCCAGACCTTCCTGGACCAGGCACCGCAATAGTCCGTTGACTAACTCACCTACCTGGGAATTGGCACGCAAAACCCCTCCCCGGAGTTCACGGCAATAACACCGCGACAGTGCCAGACGGGAAACCTCACCCAACTTCTCTCGCCGCAAATCTTTTAAATTTCTGTTGAATTCAAAAGAATGCTCAATAGGAAAGAGCTTTTCCGAGTGGAGGATCAGACGAACCGTTCCCACCACTTTTTGATTGTGTTTCAAAATTGCCGCGAAGTGCACCGAATGGTCGTCGTACTCATCTTTTTCCAGACCATCCGGATGGTCTTCAGGCTTTTCGAAACCACGTTCCTCGCAGTAAACTTTGTACCTCAACGCCAGGACATCAACAAAACACGGATCATCTTTTTCGATTTTTCGGAATTCGAACAGGCTCAAGGGGAATCCTTTGAAAGCGGTTAACAGCCTCCCCCTCCACATCCAGGTCAGCAGACAGCTATTCTAATTTAGCTCTTCCGGAGATAAGCCAATTAATCTTGCAATTTCCGATCCAAACTCCTTTGCCTATCAAATACAGGTACTTACGTCCCCCCCCAAGGAGCGCCCCCATTTTCAGGAGGGGAAATGTCGTCGTTTTCCGACGGCCACACGAAAACTATCCGGTTTTACACATAAAATCAATCACTTAATCCGTCGCCGCAAAGCGACAGTCCTCTATTTAAGACCTGTGCAATGTTTCAGCTTCAAAGGGAGATACTCCTTCGCCGTCTGATATCCCAGCGAATAAAGGCGTTCCTTGTCCTCGCGGCTTAAAGAAAATTCAAGCGGTGAAAGTTCTTCGGTTTTGACCAACAGGGTCTTTGACCAATACAGATCGGCTACATATTCCCGGGACAGGGATGTCAGAAAGGTGCGAATCAACATCAACACATACTCGGGAAGAGGAAAGTAGTGATTGCGGAAACGACCGGAACGGGTTTGCGAAGCACGCAGGCGAAAAAAAACCAGGGGTAGTCCATCCCCTCCCCAATCGCGCCGCAGGGCGTCCTCGGCCAGGATGCTGCCGTCAACCAGCAATTTGTCCCGGTAAGGCTTATACGTAAAAAGCAACGGAATACCTACGGAGAATCGTACCGCTGTGGCCACCTTGAAATCCGGTGTCGTCGAGCGGTCAAAAATTACCGGTTCCTGTGAAAAAACATCGGTGGCCACCACATGCAGATTCAGAGGAAGATCGCGAAAAGTCGCCCCTTTGAGTTGCTCATCCATCCAACCCTCGAAGGCGTCACCCGAAGAAAGTCCTCCCTTGCGAATCAGGCTGGCCAGGGAAAACCCCCGAAACTGAGAGAAATCCACTTCCATGGCCAGATCATAGAGACGTTCCACCGACCAACCGGCGCAATAGAGGGCGGCGACAACACTGCCCCCGGAGGTTCCCACCATCCTCTGAAACCCTATCCGATATTCCTCCAAAGCGCTCAGAATACCGACATAGGCCGGCAGGCGCGTCCCACCGCCGGCAAAGACAGGGACAATTTGTAAATCGGCATGTTCGAAGGATACGTCTTCCACAAACCTACTCCGCCAAGGCGGCCTGCAAGGCTTCGACCACGAGAGGATCGTAGAGCGAACCTGC
>CALJLX010000295.1 GCA_937982495.1 uncultured Desulfuromonas sp. | reverse complement strand
TCATCGATAACTAATACCGAAGTTTCCATAGATTCAGCATGGTTGGTAAGGGTTAAAAGATTTTTTCTCAATCTAAAGGGTTCCGTTGCCTTTGTAAACAATTAAACGGTATGCAATTGAGGTGCCGAGAATAGTTTTTCGGGTTTTCGCCGAGGAGGGTTCATCGACGGGAAAGAAAGGGGGTACTCATGGCCTTAATGAAAACCTGGTACACGCCTGAAGAGATCGAGGGACAGTTCGGAGTTGGGCGGGGACGCCTGGCGCAATGGGTGGAAGAGGGGTTGGTGCGGGTCGAGCGCGAAGGGAAAAAGATCAGCAAGGTCAACGTCGACGATGTTCGCCTGGTTTTGCAGGGGAATGCGCCCGGAAGCTGAAGGGCCGGTTTCGCCCCGCCACCGGAAGTGACGGGGCGATGGTCGGATTTTTGACAGGCGGCGAGAAAAGATGACCATCTGCTTGGTACTCTTTTCAGTCCATGTCGTGGCGGTCCGCCTTCGGGACACGCCAAGTTTATCGCCTCTCGTTCCTCTTGCCCCCGGGCTTTTTTCTGGACGGGGTTTTATTCGGTTTTTCTGCCGCCGTAGCCCTTGAGGGTCTGGTGTGCGTAGCGGAGCATCCGCTCGGTGTCCGCCCAGCCGATGCATTTGTCGGTGATGGAGACGCCGTATTTCAGCATGGAAAAGTCCTCGCAGGTCGGCTGGTTCCCCGGTTCGAGGTTGCTTTCCACCATGACGGCGCAAATGCTGCGGTTTCCGGCGCCGATCTGTTCGATGACATCCTTGAGGACGGCTTCCTGTCTTTCGTGGTCCTTGTTGCTGTTGGCATGGCTGCAGTCGACCATGATCCGTATCGGCAGGCCGGCTTTAGCGAGCATCTCCTCGGTGCGCCGGATATCCTCGGCTTGGTAGTTGGGACCATGGTTGCCGCCGCGCAGCACGATATGCACGTCGCTGTTCCCGGCGGTGGAGACGATGGCGTTGCGGCCGTCATTGTCGATGCCGAGAAAGTTGTGGGGATGCAATGCGGCATTCATGGCGTCGATGGCGATTTGCAGGTTGCCGTCGGTGCCGTTTTTGAAGCCGACGGGAAAGGAGAGCCCACTGGCCATTTCCCGATGAACCTGGGACTCGGTGGTGCGGGCGCCGATCGCCCCCCAGCTGATGGCGTCCGCCAGATAATGGGGGGTAATCGGGTCGAGCATCTCGCAGGCGACGGGAAGTTCCAATTCGGTGATGGCGCAAAGGAGACCGCGGCCGACACCGAGCCCCTTGGAGATCTGATGAGTGCCGTTGAGGTCGGGGTCGTTGATCAGCCCCTTCCAGCCAATGGTGGTGCGCGGCTTTTCGAAATAGAGGCGCATGACCAGGAAAAGCTGGTCGGAAAGCTGTCGGCTCAGGCGGGCGAGGCGCTCGGCGTATTCGAGGGCGGCCCTGGGGTCGTGGATGGAGCAGGGGCCGACGATCACCATCAGCCGCGGATCCTTGTGGTTGAGAATGTTGGTGATCTGCTCCCGGGCCTGATGGACGAATTCCGCGCCATGTTCGGAAAGTGGAAAGACCTGTTTCAGGTCGGCGGGGGCGATGATCGGTGCCGTGCGGCGAATGCGAAGGTTGTGAGTGCGTTTCATGGGTTCCCCTTTGTGGTCATTTGAAAATCGCCCCTGTCCGGTGCGTCGTTATGGCCGCTCAATCTAGCGGTTTTTAGGGGGAAAGTCAAAATCCGAATCGGCGTCATGACCACCGTTTCGGATTCGACGTTGCCGGGGGGAAAGGGTTTGACACCCTTTCGTCGCTTGCTGTATAAGAAACCACTTGATGACCGCTCGTTGTGCCTGATTTCACGGGGGAAGATGCGCATGGGAATTTTTGGTGAACTGATCATGGTCGTTGCCCAGGTCTTCAACCTGATCGCGACCCTCTATATTTATATCGTCGTCGCCCGGGCGATTATCTCCTGGGTCAATCCCGATCCCTATAACCCGATTGTGCGTTTTTTGCACAGCGCCACGGATCCCCTTCTCGACCGTATCCGCCGCGCGCTGCCGATCAGTTTCGGGGCGATCGATTTCTCACCGATCATCTTGTTGTTCGGAGTTTTTCTTTTGCAACGGATCGTCATGATCATTCTGACACGGGTGGCGTACAGCCTCTAACCGGGAGCGGGTATGAGCATCACCCCGATCGATATTCAGCAGCACCGCTTCAAGACCCGGCCTTTGGGTTATGAAAAGACCGGTGTCGATCATTTTCTCGAACTGATCTCCGATGAGTTGGAGCGCCTGACTCGGGTCAATCAGGGGCTGAAGGAGGAATTGGCGCGCGCAAAGTCGACCATGGATGAGATGCGCGGACGGGAGGCCACGCTCAAGCAGACCTTGATGACGGCGCAGCAGATGTCCGAGGATATGAAAAACAATGCCCGCCGCGAAGGGGAGATCCTTCTCGCCGACGCGCACTTGCGGGCCGAGCGAATTGTGCGCGACGCCGAGGATCGGCGCATTCAGTTGGTGAGTGAAATTCAGGAGGTCAAACGCCAGAAGATTGCCTTCGAGGCCGGATTGCGCGCTTTGGTGGAGAGCCATATGCGCCTGCTCGATCTGAATGTGGTGTCGGTGACGGGCCGAGAGTTCGGAGAGTTGGGGGCGGAGTCGCTCCCTTCAAATAGGGAAAAGACTCCGGGGGCGGATGATAAGCTGGAGCTGGAAGGTTTCTGATGTCCCCCTTTGCCCGCCAGGAATCCACCGGCGTCGTCTTGCAGCTGTGGATACAACCACGGGCAAGTAAAAACGAACTGGTGGAGGTTCGGGACGGCGCCCTCAAGGTCCGTTTGACTTCGCCGCCGGTGGAGGGCGCGGCCAATGACTCGTGCCGGGAGTATTTCGCGAAACTGTTGGGCGTCTCCCGGGGGGAGGTCCTGCTTGTCGCCGGGGAGCGTTCCCGTCATAAGCGATTGCTGATCAGTGGGTATGCTGTCGAAGAAGTGCGTAAGCGCATCGAGGCACTGATGAGATAGCCTGTCCGCGGCAGGATGTCGTCGGTTTTAGGGGATGATTTACCGGTGGACAGTACGACCCTTTTTTGCTAGTATCGGCTCGCTCTAATGTGCCGCTGGCGGTCGGAATGTTGCCGAGACTAAACGTTTTTCCTGGCGAGTGCCCGATGGACATGCGTCTTTTTCGGGCCGGGAGCCTGGGTCTTTATCTTAGGGAGTTGTTGAAAGGGAGGTACGATGAAGAAGGGTTTTGGTTGTAAACTGCTGGTCCTTGGTGGACTGTCCCTGTTGCTTTTTGCGGGCAATGCGCCGGCGCAGGATTCCGCTCTGTCCGGCAGCGACTGCGTTAAGTGTCATGACAAGGAGCCGGCTGACATCGCCGCCGCCGGGGCCAAGCATCAGACGGCCGTTTCCTGTCAGGATTGCCACATCGGTCATCCGCCGAAGGTCGCGGATAATATTCCCGAGTGCAGCATGTGTCATGAAGGCAAACCCCATTATGAGTTGGCGGACTGCGCCGGTTGCCACAACCCGCATCGGCCTCTGGAAATCGCTTTGACCGGAGATATGACCGCGCCCTGTCTCTCCTGCCACGATTCGCAGAAGGCGCAGCTGGATGCCAACCCGAGCAAGCATACGCTGCTCGCATGCAGTTTCTGTCATGCCGACCAGCATGGCGTGATTCCCGAGTGCGTCAAATGTCACGAGCCCCATTCGGCGCAGCAGACCCAGGCCGACTGTGGTATCTGCCATAAGGCACATATGCCGGCTACCGTGACTTATGGCGCGGAAACGGCCAACGCTCACTGCGCCGCCTGCCACCAGACCGCCAATCAACTGCTTGTGGCCAGTCCCTACAAGCATAAAGATGTTGCCTGCGTGACCTGCCATACCGAGCGCCACAAAATGGTGCCCAAATGTACCGATTGTCACGGTACGCCTCATGCGAGCGGCATCCATGAGAAGTTCCCCAATTGCGGTGATTGCCACAGCATCGCTCATGATCTGAACAAATAAATCGTGTCAGGATCGAACAGCCACCGGCGTGCCCCGGTGGCTGTTCGATTATTTTCTATGTGGGCGCCTTAGGCGCACTTCAAATGTCGCGAAGCGAAAGAGAGGTTTTCATGGAGAGAGAGAAGAAAAAGGTATGCAGATCCATAACGCTGTTGGCGGTCATGGCTCTGGTGATGTTGTCGATTTCCTGCGTCAAGCCGGTTGCCGAATCGCAGGCGGCGCCGGCGCCCGCGACCGAGACGACGCCCGTTCCCGCTGTCGAGACTCCGCCCGCTCTCCCCGCGCCGGCCGCGAGCGCTCCTTCGGTCGGTAATCCCTACGATGCTCCCGTCGAAAAGATGACCACCGCTCAGTGCGGATCCTGTCACAGTTCCTACTTCCAGGCGCTCAAGACCGAGGGCGGTCGTCATCAGTTCGATTGTGTCAACTGTCATGTCGTTTACCATGCGTACAACCCCAATCGCAACAACTGGGCCGAAATCATGCCCAAATGCGAGAGTTGCCACACCCTGCCCCATGGTCCCACGCAGACCGAGTGCCTTTCCTGTCACAGCAATCCCCATAAACCGGTGGGTGTGCCCCTCTCCGACCGCTTGACCCAGAACTGCGCCTCTTGTCACGCCGGACCGGCCGCCGAGCTTCAGCAGTTCCCGAGCAAGCACACCATGGTTGCCTGTATCGACTGCCACAGCGAGCGCCACGGCAATATTCCGTCCTGCTTCGTCTGCCACGAGGGGCATTATCCCGAGCAGCCGCTGGAAAGCTGTCTCCCCTGCCATCCGGTGCATAAGCCCCGGCAGATTGTCTTCACCGAGAACACCGAACTGAAAACCTGCTCCGGTTGCCACTCCAGCGTTTATGGTGTCTGGTCCGGCAGCCAGAGCAAGCATGCCCAGGTTTCGTGCGTGGCCTGCCATGAGCAGCATGCGATGATCCCCAAGTGCAGCCAGTGCCACGGTGAGATGCCGCATAATGCCGCGCTGCATACCAAGTTCCCCGATTGTCTGACCTGTCACCTGGATCCCCACGATCCGCCGGTCAAGACCAAGTAGACCCGTTTGAAGAACAACGGGCTTCGGCCCGATTTGTCGCACACAGAAAAGGACCGCGCAGGCGGTCCTTTTCTGCTTTTCGGCATTGACAGTGCGACTCGGATTTTTTAAGGTACCGGACTTCCCGAAGGAGGGTTTCGGTGGAAAAGGTCTGGACGGCTCCAGCTAAAATCAATCTCTGTTTGCATGTTCTGGGCAAGCGTGCGGACGGCTATCACGAGCTTTGCATGCTGATGCAGCGGGTCTCGCTTTTTGATCGAATTCGTATCGATTTGTCTTCCGAACCGGGGGTGCGGGTTTTCTGCCCGCGACTTCCGCTGGCTGCGGACGAGGAGAATATCGCCGCTAAAGCCGCGAGAAAAATCCTGGAGTTGACGGGACGCGCCGACGGCGTCGAGATTCATATCGACAAGGAGATCCCGGCGGCGGCCGGCCTGGGCGGAGGGTCCTCCGATGCCGCCACGGTGCTTATGGCCATGAATGAATTGCTGGGAACCGGCCTCTCCACGGAAGAGTTGATGGCTCTGGGCCTGCGGCTCGGAGCGGATGTTCCCTTTTTTATTTTCGAGTCGACCGCCTGGGCCACCGGTATCGGAGAGAAGCTTGAGCCGGCGCCGACATTGCGTGATGTCTGGTACCTTTTGGTGAACCCAGGTTTCAGTGTTTCGACGGCACAGGTTTATGGAAAAATACAGTTGACATCCGCTAGGGATGTGGCTAGACTGCCGAGGTTTTCCGGAACGCTGGAGGACGTGATCGGTGGGTTACACAACGATCTTGAGCAGGTTACCCTGAGAGACTACCCCGTTGTCGCCGAAATCAGGCGGCGAGTGCTCGACCTCGGGGCCGAAGGAGCGCTCATGTCGGGTAGCGGTCCCACGGTCTTCGGAGTGTTTCGGGAGCGGGAGGTTGCGCGACAGGCCGCTCGGGCCTTTGAATCGGAGTCCGGGTGGAAGGTTTTTGTCGTGCAGCCTATCTGATGGACAGGACAATTTGTTGGGGCGTCGCCAAGCGGTAAGGCACCGGATTTTGATTCCGGCATTCCCAGGTTCGAATCCTGGCGCCCCAGCCACGTTCTTCCCGTTTGATGAAGATAGAGCCTTCATTGGGGTTTTGCCTAGGTCATGGTCCGCCATGGCCTACAGTTTTTTTTTGGACGTAAGAGAGGTCACGTGGTGGATAAATTAAAGATTTTTTCCGGTACCTCCAATCTTCCCCTTTCCCGGGAGATTTGCGGGCATCTCGCGGTCCCTCTGGGAAGTGCCAATGTAAAAAATTTTTCCGACGGCGAAATCATGGTGGAGATCGGCGAGAATGTTCGCGGTCGGGATGTCTATGTGATTCAGTCGACCTGCGCCCCCTCCAATAATAATCTCATGGAACTGCTGGTGATGACCGACGCTTTGAAGCGGGCGTCGGCGGCGAGCATCACCGCGGTGATCCCTTATTTCGGCTATGCCCGGCAGGATCGCAAGGTGGCGCCGCGCACCCCGATTACCAGCAAGCTGGTGGCGGATCTGATCTCTGTCGCCGGTATGGACCGGTTGGTGACGATGGATCTTCACGCCGGGCAGATTCAGGGTTTTTTCAATATTCCCGTCGATCATCTTTATGCGGCACCGGTCCTCCTTGAAGACCTTAATTCGCGTTTTCCCGGTCAGCGTCTGGTCGTCGTCTCTCCCGATGCCGGCGGCACGGAGCGCGCTCGCGCCTTCGCCAAGCGGCTCGATGCCGGTCTGGCGATTATCGACAAGCGCCGAAGTGGGCCGAATGTTTCCGAAGTCATGAATATCATCGGTGATGTCTCTGGGGAAACCTGTGTGATCATTGACGACATGATTGATACCGCCGGGACGCTCTGTCAGGCCGCTCAGGCCTTGAAGGATAAGGGTGCGCACAAAGTTTATGCTTGTGCCAGTCATCCGGTTCTTTCCGGTCCCGCCCTGGATCGGATCAGCGAGAGCTGCCTGGAAGAAGTGGTCGTGACCAATACCATTCCCCTGGGGGAGAAGACCAAGCTCTGCACCAAGTTGCGGGTGCTCTCCGTCGCGGGCTTACTGGCCGAGGCCATTCGTCGGATTCATGGCGACGAGTCGGTCAGTTCGCTCTTTGTCTGAAGAAATTCGAAGTTTTTAGATAGACGTTTGTTCATCACCTTTTAGTGGAGGATACAAGATATGGCTACTGCAGAACTGAAAGTTACCCAGCGCGATCGGTCCGGCAAGGGCGTTGCCCGTTCGCTGCGCCGTCAGGGCATGATCCCCGCCGTGGTTTATGGCCGCGGACTGACTCCGGCGACTGTCGCGGTGACCCCCAAGGAGTTGAAAGCGGCGATCTCCACCGAGGCCGGTTGGAATACCCTGATCACCCTCAAGGGGGAGTCGGAGTATGCCGGCAAGGTAGTCATCCTCAAGGACCTTCAGGTCGATCCTATTCGTCGCGATTATATGCATGCGGACTTTCAGGTCATCGACATGACGCACAAGGTTCATGTCATGGTTCCGGTACATGCGGTCGGCAAGTCCGCCGGAGAAAAGTCCGGCGGAACTCTTCAGGTCATCCGCAAGGAACTGGAAGTCGTCTGTCTGCCCAACGCGATCCCCGGCGCCATCGAAGTGGATGTGACGGCACTGGCCATCGGCGACGTGCTGCATATCAACGACCTGGCTCTGCCGGCGGGTGTGGAGGTTCCCCATGAGGTGAACTTCACCGTTATTACCTGCGTCGGCCATAAGGCCGAGGAATCCGCCGAGGGCGCCGCCGAGACGGAATAATTAATAGGGTACGGCGTCTTTTGAAGCTTATCGTGGGACTGGGAAATCCAGGCGAACAGTACGCCGAAACCCGGCACAATATCGGTTTTATGGTGGTGCGCCGACTCGCCGAGGCCTGTGGCTTGCCCCTGAAAAAAAGGGGGCATCAGGGGTTTTATGGGACGGGACGGGTGTCCGGCGAAGAGGCGACCCTCCTGCTTCCCCAAACCTTCATGAACCTCAGCGGCGCGAGTGTGGCCTCTGCGGTCAAGTCACTGACGATTCTTCCCGAGGATCTGATCGTGATCCATGACGATATCGATCAGCCTTTCGGCGCCCTGCGGGTTCGGTTGGGAGGCGGACACGGCGGACATAATGGCATTCGCCATATCTGCCAGGCCCTGGGGCGGACGGATTTTATTCGTATCAAGATCGGCGTCGGCCGGCCGCAACCGGGCGGCGATGTGGCGCGTTACGTATTGAGTGGCTTTGCAGCGGCAGAACGTAAAACTCTGGGCTCCCTGATCGATGAAGCCGTTCGCGCCGTCGAAACGGTTGTGATAAGGGGGCCGCAACTGGCTATGAATGAGTTCAACCGACGGGAAATCGGTCCTTAATAACTAGACAGAGAGAGAGGGTACGACAAATGCAAATGCTTGTTCCGATTCTGGGTCTGGTCGGGTTCGCCATCGCGCTCCTGATCTATCAGCAGGTGAAATCCCAGCCTGTTGGCAACGATAAGATGCGCGAGATCTCCGAGGCCATTCATAACGGCGCCATGGCTTTTCTGGCCCGGGAATACAAGGTTCTCGGTATTTTTATCGGCATCGTTTTTCTGCTGATCGCCATCAGCATGGGCTTCTGGACGGCTCTTTGCTTCGTCGGTGGCGCCGCCTGTTCCATGATCTGCGGCTACATCGGGATGAAGGCCGCCACTCGCGCCAACGTTCGCACCTCCGAGGCGGCTCGCGCCCAAGGCCAGGCCGCCGCTCTGCAAGTATCCTTCAATGGCGGCGCCGTCATGGGCCTGGCCGTTGCTTCCCTGGGCCTGGTCGGTGTCGGCATCGCCTTCATCAATTTCGGCGGTGATCCGGAAACCGTTCGCTATATCAACGGCTTTGCCATGGGCGCATCGTCCATCGCGCTCTTTGCCCGGGTCGGTGGTGGCATCTACACCAAGGCCGCCGACGTCGGTTCCGACCTCGTCGGTAAGGTCGAGGCCGGCATCCCCGAGGACGACCCCCGTAATCCCGGGGTTATCGCCGACAACGTCGGTGACTGCGTCGGCGACACCGCCGGCATGGGCGCCGATATTTTCGAATCCTACGTCGGCGCCATCATCGCGACCATCGCCATCGCCGCCGCTGCCGGTCCGGAACTGCTGGCCAAGATCGGCTCCGGTACGCCTGAGCAAACCATGGCCAGCGCCCTCTTCATGCCTTTGGGCCTGTCGATGCTCGGTCTGGTCTTTTCGGTCATCGGGATCTGGTCGATGAAGAAATTCAGCGGCAAGGATCCGGCCAAGGCTCTCCATTACACCACCTTTGTGGCGGCCGGACTCTTCCTGGTCTTCGCGTTCTTCGTCGTGATGTTCTCCAGTCTCAAGTTCGGCGTTTTCCTGGCGATCTTGATCGGTACCCTGGCGGGGATCGCTATTGGCCAGATCACCGAGTACTACACCGCGAAAGCTCCGGTGACACGTATCGCCGAGGCCAGCAAAACCGGACCGGCTACCAACATCATCCACGGCCTCGCCGTGGGTCTGGAAAGTACCGTCGCTCCGATCGTCATGATCGCGCTGGCGATTCTTATCGCCAATGCCTGTGCCGGACTCTACGGCATCGGCATCGCGGCGGTCGGTATGCTGGCGACCGTCGGCGTCACCATGACCGTCGACGCCTACGGCCCCATCGCCGATAACGCCGGCGGTATTTCGGAAATGGCCGCACTCGGTCCCGAAGTTCGTAAAATCACCGACGGCCTCGACGCCATCGGTAATACCACCGCCGCCATCGGCAAAGGTTTTGCCATCGGCTCCGCGGCCCTGACCGCCCTGGCGCTCTTCGCCGCTTATGCCTCCACCGTCAAACTTCAAGCCATCAACCTGATTGAACCCCGGGTCGTGGTCGGTCTTTTTATCGGCGGCACCCTGCCTTTCTTTATCGGGGCCTTGACCATGACCAGCGTCGGGCGCGCCGCCGGTAAGATGGTCGACGAGATTCGTCGCCAATTCCGCGAGATTCCCGGTCTGCTCGCCGGCGAGGAAGGGGTCAAGCCCGATTCGCAGAAATGCATCGATATTTCGGCCAAGGCTGCCCTGAAGGAAATGGTCTTGCCCGGCGTGGTCGCGGTTGTCGCCCCGGTCTTTATGGGCTTGGTTTTCGGTAAGGAAGCCCTGGGCGGCATGCTGGCCGGCGCTACCCTGTCCGGTGTCCTGCTCGCGCTGATGATGTCCAACGGCGGCGGCGCCTGGGATAATGCCAAGAAATTTATCGAGAAGGGTGAACTGGAAGGTGAGAAGAAAGGCGGCGAGGCACATAAGGCCGCGGTTGTCGGCGATACCGTCGGCGATCCCTTCAAGGACACTTCCGGTCCGTCCATGAATATTCTGATCAAGTTGATGAGCGTTGTTTCCCTGGTTATCGCGCCCCTTCTGGTGTGATCCCGTAACGTCATCGAATGACCTGGATAGCCGGGGCTTTAGCTCCGGCTATCCTTATTTCCGGAGATTGATTAATCCATGGGTTTTAAATGTGGCATCGTCGGTTTGCCCAATGTCGGCAAGTCGACGATTTTCAACGCGATAACCTCTGCCGGCGCCGAGTCGGCCAACTACCCTTTCTGTACCATCGAGCCGAACGTCGGCGTGGTCGGGGTTCCCGATCGCCGGTTGAACAAGCTGGCGGAAATCGTTCGTCCCAAGGCGATTTTGCCGACGACCATCGAGTTTGTCGATATCGCCGGCCTGGTCAAGGGGGCGAGTCGCGGCGAGGGGCTGGGCAACCAGTTTCTCGGGCATATCCGCCAGGTGGATGCCATTGCCCATATCGTTCGTTGTTTCGACGATGACAATGTCGTCCATGTCGACGGCTCCATCGATCCGGTGCGGGACGTCGAAGTGATCCAGACCGAACTCAATCTGGCCGATCTCGACACCGTGCAAAAACGGATAACGCGGATCGAGAAGCAGGCCAAGAGCGGCGACAAGAAGAGCCAGTCCGAACTCTCGGTGTTGCAGGCGGTTCAGCAGTGCCTCGATCGGGGGCGTCCGGCCCGGGCGGCCGAGTTGACCGATGAGGAGCGTCTGGTCCTGCGGGATTTGCATCTGATCACCGCCAAGCCTCTGCTCTATGTCGCCAATGTCGCGGAGGACGATCTGGATGGTCGTCACCCTTATGTCGTCGCCCTGCGGGAGTTTGCCGCCGCCGAGAGTGCCGAAATGGTGACCATTTGTGGCAAAATCGAAGCGGAGATCGCCGAGTTGGACGAAGAAGGCAAGGCTGAATTTCTTCAGGAACTGGGGCTTGACCAGTCGGGCCTCGACCGCGTGATTCAGTCGGGCTATCGGTTGTTGGGGCTACTTACCTATTTCACCGCCGGAGTCAAGGAGGTTCGCGCCTGGACGGTGGAGCGCGGCGCCAAGGCTCCCGCTGCCGCCGGGGTGATCCACACCGACTTCGAAAAGGGCTTCATTCGCGCCGAGGTCATTGCCTTTGACGACTTCGTTCGCTGCGGCGGCGAAGCCGGGGCCAAGGAGAAGGGGCTGATGCGGCTGGAAGGGAAGGAATACGTTGTTACGGACGGCGATATCATGCACTTCCGTTTCAATGTCTGACGGAGAAAATCCGCTGGCATTTTCCGACGCGGTGTGTTAGTAAAACAAGTTCGAATTTTTGCCGGCGCCAAGCGCCTGCTCCTTGCTCCGGGGCGGTCCGGGGCTCATAACCCATGAGGAGGTTCCATCAATGCGTACCTACGAAACTATCTACATCGTTCATCCCGAGATTGTCGGCGACGGCTACCAGGCCATCGTCGAAAAATTCAAGGGGATTCTGGAAGACCTCAAGGCCAATGTCCTTAAGGTCGATGAATGGGGAACTCGCAAGCTCGCCTATCCGGTCAAGAAACAAGGGCGTGGTACGTATGTGCTGATGGCTTATGAAGCAGCCGCCGATGTCATCGCCGAGCTCGAGCGTCGTATGCGGATCGACGAAAACGTCATCAAGTTTCAGACGGTTCTTCTGGAGAACGGCTATCAGGAAACCGCCCCGGCCGCCGGCGAGACCGAAGGCGCCGAGGATGCCGAGGAAGAAATCGAGGACAACGAGTAATCCATTCACGCTTAAAAGGAGATTGTACATATGAGCTATCCCAATAAACCGTCTCGTCCGGCCGCGCCCCGTCGTCGTTTCACCCGCCGCAAGGGCTGCCGTTTCTGCGGCGACAAAACCCTGAAGATCGATTACAAAGAGATTCGTACCCTGCGGTATTTCGTCTCTGAGCGCGGCAAGATCGTTCCCCGTCGGATCTCCGGGAATTGCGCCATCCATCAGCGCAAGATCACCGAAGCGATCAAGCGTGCCCGCAATATCGCTCTGTTGCCCTTTACCTCGGGCCACAACGCCGATTAGCCGGGGGAGGAGCCGGTGCCCTTTACCTCCGGGACGCCTGGACCGGCGGCTCTGATTCAGTTGCTCGGAGCCGCCGTAACCCTCGGCCTGCTCTGGGCCGCGGGATTCCTTGGTCCAGCCGGCATGGTTCCGGCGATGCTCAGCCCGTTGCCCGCCGCCTACGTTCAGCTGCGTCGGGGGCCAGCGTCCGGGCTCGGTGTCGTTTTTCTCGTCGCCGGAACGTTGTGGTTGATCGACGGCCCCGGCGGCGGGCTCCTTTACCTGCTGCAGTTCGGTTTGGCGTCCCTGATTCTGCCCCGCTTGCTGTCGCGGGGGCAGTCCTGGGATCGCGCGATAGCGGCAACCGCCCTGATTGGAACGCTGCTCTCGGTGTCGCTGCTCTTCGCCTATGCCCGGTATAGCGATCAAGCCGTGGAAAAGGTGGTTTCCGGCTACATCCAGGGCGAGTTGGCCAAGGTCGACGAATTTTATCAACAAGCCGAGCTGACCCCGACCCAAGCGGAGGAGCTCAAGGCGCTTACTGCCGGCACCGCCGATTACCTTCTTGCGGCCTATCCGGCGCTGATCCTGGTTGCTAACAGCGCCTTGCTGTTGCTGGTGGTCATTCTTCTGGCGCGGTTATCCCAGGGGCATTATCGGATTCCCGGTCTTCCCCTCTCTCATTGGAAGGCTCCGGAGACGCTGATCTGGGGAGTCATACTCGGGGGATTTGGGGTTTTCTTCGCGGACGGGCTGCCCCGTCAGGTGTCCGTTAACCTCCTGACCCTGCTTTTGCCAGTCTATTTTCTGCAGGGGATGGCGGTGGTGGCGCATTTTTTCCAGCGTCGCGGCACCGCGCCTTTCCTGCGGGTGCTGGGGTATATGATGCTGGTTATCGTCAATCCCCTGCCGGCCGTCGTCACCGGCATCGGCATCTTCGATTTGTGGCTGGATTTTCGTAACCCTAAAGAAAAAAAGACCTAGATCTTTTATAGAGGAGATCACGATTCATGAATATCATTCTTACCGAAAATGTGGAGAAGCTCGGCACGATCGGTCAACTGGTCAAGGTTAAGCCCGGCTATGCGCGCAACTTTCTGATTCCCGGCGGAATGGCCGTGGAAGCCAATCCGCGCAACGTCAAGGAGCTCGAACATCGCAAACGTCAGCTGGAGCGCAAGCTGCAGAAACTGACTCAGGGCGCCGAACTGCTCAAAAAGCAGATCGAGGCTCTGACCTGTTCCTTCGCTCATCGCGCGGGCGAGGACGGCAAACTCTTCGGTTCGGTCACTTCCATGGAAATCGGCGCCAAGCTGGCCGAAGCCGGGATCGAGATCGATCGCAAGAAGATCGTTCTCGAGGAGCCGATCAAGGCCCTCGGCGATTATCAGGTACCGGTGAAATTGCCGGCCGGAGTCGTTGCCTCGATCAAGGTCAGCGTTACCGCCGCGGAATAAAACCGAAGACGAAGCGGAGCCCGCAAGCGGCTCCGCTTCGTCCATCCGGAGTTACACCCCCTCATGGTAGAACTGCCTGCTCATCGCCTTCCACCACAAAGCCTGGAAGGAGAGATGTCCGTGCTCGGCGGCGTCCTCCTGGAAAATGAAGCCCTCAACAAGGCGCTGGAAATACTCCGTCCCGAGGATTTCTATCGTGAAGCCCACCGTAAAATCTTCTCCGCCCTGATCGATCTCAGTGACAAAGGGGAACCCGCCGACCTCGTGACCCTGACCGCCGCCCTTCAACAGAAGGGGGATCTTGAGGCGGTCGGCGGCAGTGCCTATCTCGCGACCCTGGTCGATTACGTCCCGACCGCCGCGAACATTCTCTACTACTGTCGCATGGTCAAGGACAAGGCGGTGTCGCGCCGGTTGATCCAGGTCGCTACCGAGATTGCCACGCGCGGCTATGACGGGGGGGATGTGGAAGCGGATCTCGACTGGGCCGAGAAATCCATCTTCGAAATCGCCGGTTCCAAGGCCAAACCTTCTTATTTCTCGACCCGGGAAATTATGAAGGATACTTTCAAGACCATTGAAAAACTTTATGACCGCAAGGAACTGATCACCGGGGTTCCCACCGGCTTCAACGATCTTGACCTGATGACGGCGGGTTTGCAGGGGGGGGATCTGGTCATCATCGCCGCCCGCCCCTCCATGGGCAAGACCGCCTTTTGTCTCAATATTGTCGAACATGCCGCCCTGCGTGCCGCCAAGCCGGTGCCCAGTATCGTCTTCTCCCTGGAGATGGGGAAGGAACAGCTGGTGCAGCGTTTACTCTGTTCCGTTTCCCGGGTCGACGCCAGCCGTCTGCGTACCGGCCACCTTGGGGAGTCGGATTGGCCCAAGCTGACCAACGGCGCCGGATTGCTCAGCGAGGCGCCGATCTTCATCGACGACACCCCGAGTATCTCGGTGCTCGAATTGCGGGCCAAGGCTCGCCGGCTCAAAGCGGAACACGACCTGGGTTTGGTCGTGGTCGACTATCTGCAGCTGATGCAAGGGCGCAACGCCGAGAGCCGGCAGCAGGAGATTTCCGAAATCTCCCGCTCGCTTAAGGCCCTGGCCAAGGAACTCCACGTCCCGGTGGTCGCCCTCTCCCAGCTCAACCGCTCCCTCGAAAGCCGCACCGATAAGCGCCCGATGATGGCCGACCTGCGGGAGTCCGGGGCGATCGAGCAGGACGCCGACGTGATCATGTTCATCTATCGTGACGCCGTCTACTGCGAAGCCTGCAAACGCCGGGACAATTCCTGCGACAAAGGGCACGACAAGGACGCCGAGGTCATTATCGGCAAACAGCGTAACGGCCCCATCGGCAGCGTGCATCTCACCTTCAGGGGAGAGTTCACCCGTTTTGAAAACCAGAGCAAACGGGAAGACGGTTACTGAGTCGTCCCTGGAAATACGCGTTAAAAAAGCCCCGGAGTTCATTCTCCGGGGCTTTTTTTAATCCTTTTTCAGGTCGATGCCCAAGGTTTGAATTTTCTTTCGCAGGGTGTTGCGGTTGATACCGAGAATTTCGGCGGCCTTGACCTGGTTGCCTCGGGTTTTGTCCAGAACGATGTTGATCAAGGGCCGTTCCATCTGATGTAGGACCATTTCATAGAGATTGTCCAGTTCCTGGACATTCATCTGCATCAGGGAACAGTTCAGTTTGCGGGCGATCAATGCTTCGAGCGATTCGTCCTGGTTTCCGCCGGCGGCCGTCGCCAGAAAGGGAAAATCCTCAAGGGTCAGTTGGGGATTTGGGGAGAGGAGGGCGGCGCGCTGAATGGCGTTTTCCAGTTCCCGCACGTTTCCGGGCCAGGGATACTGCTGAAGAGCTGTCAGGGCGTCGTCGCTGCAGGCCCGGGTTATAAGGTTCTGTTTGGCCTGCAATTGCCGCAGGAAAAAATCGACCAGCAGGGGGATGTCCTCGGCCCGGTCGCGCAGTGGCGGCAGGCTGATGGGGATGACATTCAGGCGGTAGTAAAGGTCTTCGCGAAAACCCTTGGCGCGTACCTGCTCCTGGAGATCCTGGTTGGTGGCGGCGATGATTCGCACATCGACCGGGATATTGGTGACTCCTCCGGTTCGGGTGATCTCCTTCTCCTGCAACACCCGCAACAGCTTGGCTTGCAATTCCAGAGGCATATCGCCGATTTCGTCGAGAAAGAGGCTGCCGCCGTGGGCCTGCTCGAATTTCCCGATCTTGCGCTCGTTGGCGCCGGTGAACGCCCCCTTTTCAAAGCCGAAAAGCTCGCTTTCCAACAATTCGCGAGGGATGGCGGCGCAGTTGAGGGCGAGAAAAGGCTTGTTGAGCCGGGCACTGTTGCCGTGAATAGCCCGGGCCACCAGTTCCTTGCCGGTTCCCGATTCCCCGGTGATGAGCACGGTGACGTCGGAGGCGGCGACCTTGCCCAGAACCTTGTAGACTTCCTGCATCGGCCGGCTGCGTCCGATCAGGGTACGGTCGAGGGGCTGGGGAGTCGCTTCCGTTTTGCTCGGGGTGTCCATTGTCGTGGCACGATTGGCGCGCAGGATGATGGCGTCGAGGGCCTCCAGGTCGAAGGGTTTGGTCAGGTAGTCGTAAGCTCCTCGCTTCATTGCTTCGACGGCGTTGGTCATGGTCGATTCGGCGGTCATGACCACAATGGGCAGACCCGGTCGTTCCAGATGAATACGGCTGAGCAGGTCAAGTCCCGAAAGCCCCGGCATTTTGATGTCGAGCACCGCCAGATCAAAGGGTTTTTCCCGGAGCATGGTCAGAGCCTCATCGCCGCTGGTCGCCAACTCGACTAGGTAGCCGAGTTTACCCAGGGACTTGGAAAGAACCCAGCGGATGCTTTCCTCGTCGTCGGCAACCAGGATTTTATGAATGGACACGATAGACCTCCGTTGGCAATAGACTTATCCGGCCTGCCCGGAATCCGGTGGCGGAATCAGTGGTAGGGAGACGGAAAAGAGGGTTCCGGAGCCGGGTTCACTGACGGCTTTGAGCATACCGTCATGATGGCGGACGATTTTCTGGCAAAGGGGCAGTCCCAACCCGCTTCCGAGGTGCTTGGTCGTGTAGAAAGGGGTGAAGATGCGCTCCAGATCTTCCCGGTCGATCCCCATGCCGTTGTCGCGGATTTCTATGGTGACGAAAGGAGCGGGCCGCCCTCCCGGGAGATTGAGGTGATAATCGGCGACGATCTTGCTGGAGATTCGCACAAATCCCGTACCGGCGATGGCCTCGGCGGCATTTTTTATCAGATTCAGAAAGAGTTGGGTCAAAAGGTCTTCATCGCCGCGGAATTCGGGAATGCTCGGGTCCAGGTCAAGCATAAAGTCGATCCGTTTCCCCGGATGAGCGTTCTTCTGCAGCAGCAGGATATCCCCGAGAATCTTGCCTAGGTTGACCCTCGCCCAGCGCGGTTGACGGGTTCGGGTGAGGTCGAGCAGACCTTCGATGATGGTGTTGATCCGTTCCGTTTCGCGGATCATCACCGCCGTATATTCCCGCAGGTGGCTTTTGCCGGGTAGTTCCAGATCGAGGAGTTGCGCCGCGCCCTTGATGCCGCCCAAAGGATTCTTGATCTCATGGGCCAGGCCGGCGGCCAAGGTGCCAAGTTGCGAAAGCCGGTCCGATTGGCGTACGGCCTGTTCCAGGTCCCGCAGTCGGGAAAGATCGCGCAGGATCAGGACCACCCCGTCGGGAGCCCCGGTTTCGGACAAAAGCGGGGAGACGCTGACACTGACCGGCAGCGGCGGGGAAAGGGGGCGATAGAGGGAAATTTCCTCATGGTCGGAAACCGAGCGGCCGGCCGTCAATGCGGTCGCGACCAGGTAGCGCAGGCTCTGTTGCCCTTTGAAGAGATGGTCGAAGGCTTTGCCTAGTGCCTGGCGTTCGGATATGCCGGTCATGGCCTGAGCCGCCGGGTTGAAGAGGGAAATCACCCCGCCAGTGCTCAGGGCGATCACGGCACGATCGATACTTTCAAGAATCTGAATATAGAGTTTGCTGTTGCTTTCTGTTATTCGACTCATCACTCGATCCGTGGTTGGGCGGCAAGAAAAAACTCCCTCATGATGTCTTCCATCTCGGCGATGGATCGCGCATGATTGATGGCGGCGCGAAAGGTCGCCGCATCAGTGAGTCCCCGGGAATACCAGCACAGGTGTTTGCGCATGTCGAGAAGCGTTTTGTGAGGGCCAAAGCTGTCGAGATGCAGACCCAGATGTTGGAATGCAACCTCCATGCGCTCGGCGGGGGAGGGCGGGGGAGGGGGCGGCAGTTCGTCAAGACGGGCTTTGATGTCCCGGATCAGCCAGGGATTGCCATAGCCTCCCCGGCCGATCATGACCCCGTCGCAACCGGTCTCCCGCAGCATCCGTAGGGCATCGTCGGCGGTGAAAATGTCGCCGCTGCCGATGATCGGGATTTTTACGGCCGCCTTGAGTTCGCGCAGATGTTCCCAGTCGGAGTGCCCGGAAAAACCCTGGCAGCGGGTGCGTGGATGCAGGGTGACGGCATCCGCTCCTTCGGTTTCGGCGATGCGCGCGGTTTCCAGATAATTGACGGATTGCAGGGACCAGCCGGAGCGGATCTTGACCGTCAGGGGGAGGCGGGTCGCACGGCGGACCGCGGCGACTATGCCGGCGATTTGGGTGGGATTGCGCAGCAGCGCGCTGCCGGCGCCGGAGCGGACCACTTTTTTTACCGGACAGCCCAGATTGATATCGATCAGATCGGCATGACCCTCGGCCAAGGTGGCGGCTCGGGCCAGCAAAAGAGGGTCTTCACCGAAAAGTTGAATGCCCAGGGGCCGTTCGTCGGGGCTGGAAGCGAGCAGTTCCCGGGTCTGTTTGCCGCCGCGACAGAGCCCGTTGGCGCTGATCATTTCGCTGAAAACCAATCCGGCGCCAAAGCGTTTCATGATGCGCCGATAGGGCAGATTGCTGATCCCGGCCATGGGGGCCAGCCAGATATTATTTGCGAGAGATAATTTGCGAATAATCATTGAAATATTTTCTTGTGTGCATATTTTTTGTGCATATTACCATGCGATAGAAGGAAAGCCAAAGGGAAAACGCCATCCCCCAAAGCCGTCATGATGTATACCGTATACAAAATAGTGCTTGACAATGCCGAGCGCAGTTGCTAGAACTTACCATGCGTAAATGAGATTGAGCCAAGATTGGCCCGGCGTTCTTGGTGAGACCAATTCTTTCGCCGCGGTTTACCGCCGTGTGTTATGCCTCCGGGATGCGATTCAAATTTGGTTTTGTTGGAAAGGGCAGTTTGGCCTGGTGGGTTTTCCCATCGTATTTATTTCACCAAAGGAGAGAGAAGCATGGCGACACTCAAGGAAGTATTGGCTCAGAAGATCGCAGACCATCGTCCCCGCACCACCAAGCTTGTCAAGGAGTTCGGTAAGGTTGTCATCGATCAGGTGACGATTGACCAGTGCATCGGCGGCGCCCGCGACATCCGTTGTCTGGTAACCGACATCTCCTATCTCGATCCCCAGGAAGGCATCCGTTTCCGCGGCAAGACCATCCCCGAGACCTTCGAAGCCCTGCCCAAGGCCAAAGGCTCCAAGTACCCCACCGTCGAGTCCTTCTGGTACTTCCTGCTGACCGGCGACGTGCCGACCCAGGCTCAGGTTGACGCCGT
>CALJLX010000294.1 GCA_937982495.1 uncultured Desulfuromonas sp. | reverse complement strand
TCGCCTGCGTGCGCGGCGGCAACCAGTGCGATCTCGGCGTTGTCGTCGATCCCCGTACCCAGCGGGTGATCGTCGTTTCGGCCATCGACAATCTGGTCAAGGGCGCGGCCGGACAGGCGGTGCAGAACATGAACCTGATGCTCGGTTTCGACGAAACGGCGGGGCTGAATATCATCCCCCTTTATCCCTGACCAGCCGGAGTTTTTTTGATGGAATGTATCTCGTCCCGTTCCAAGGCCCATTGCACCTGTACCTACACCGCCTGCGACAAACACGGCAACTGCTGCAAGTGCGTCATCTTTCACCGCGAGCAGGGGGAAATCCCCGGCTGTTTCTTCAGTACGGCCGGCGAGCGCAGCTATGACCGCTCGATCGCGGCTTTCGTGAAGGACCGGGGCTTCTGAACCGCCGGGGGGAGGCCGCGGCCTTCATTCCCATGACCCGCGCCGAGATGACCGCCCGGGGCTGGGACGAGCTTGATGTGCTCTTCGTTTCCGGCGACGCCTATGTCGATCATCCCTCCTTCGGTGTGGCGCTTTTGGCCCGGTTGCTGGAAGCCGACGGCTACCGGGTGGGGATTCTTGCCCAGCCCGACTGGCGCGATCCCGAGGCACTACGAAAACTTGGCCGTCCTCGGCTTTTCGCCGGGGTCTCCGCCGGGGCCATGGATTCCATGGTCAACCATTACACGGCGGCGAAAAAGATCCGCCGGGACGACGCCTACACCCCGGGGGGGCGCGCCGGTGCCCGTCCCAACCGGGCGGTGATCGCCTACACGGCGGCGCTCAAGGGCGCCTTCAAGGGGCTGCCGGTCCTTATCGGCGGGATCGAGGCGAGCCTGCGGCGGCTGGCCCATTACGATTACTGGGACGATGCCGTGCGCCGCTCGGTGCTGGTCGACAGCAAGGCCGATCTGCTCCTTTACGGGATGGCCGAGACCGCTCTGCTTGAGGTCGCGCGGCGGGCGGCCGCGGGCGAGGCGCTCAAGGAGATGACCGATATTCGCGGCAGCGGCCGGCTGGCCTCCCAGTCTCCGGAAAACTGTGTCCGGCTGCCTTCTTTCGAGCAGGTCGCCGCCGACCCCGCCGCCTTCGGGGAGGCCTTCCGCCTCGCCGAGAGGGAGCAGAATCCCTATTACGCCCGCCCCCTGGCCCAGGAACACGGCACCCGGACCCTGGTGATCAATCCCCCGGCGCTGCCCCTGAGCGAGCAGGAACTCGACCGCATTTACGCCCTGCCGTTTCGGAAAGTTCCTCACCCGAGCTACGATCAGCCGATTCCCGCCTATGAGCAGATCCGCTTCTCCATCACCAGCCATCGCGGCTGTTTCGGCGGCTGTGCCTTCTGCGCCATCACCCATCATCAGGGTAAATTGATCCAGTCCCGCTCCGAGGCGTCGATATTGGCCGAGATCGATGCCCTGACCGGCCATCCCGACTTTCGCGGGACTCTCACCGACATCGGCGGCCCGACCGCCAACATGTACGGCCTCGATTGCGGGGACGAAGAAGCCAAAAAGCTCTGCCGTCGCTCCGGCTGTCTCTTCCCCAAGCCCTGCAAGCATCTGCGCGTCAGCGACGGGCGGGCGGTACGCCTGCTGGATCGGGCCCGACGCCACGCGCGGGTCAAACACCTTTTCGTCGCCTCCGGGGTCCGTTTCGATCTGCTGGAACGGCAGCCCGATTATTTCGCTGCCCTTCTCTCCCGCCATGTCGGCGGTCTGCTCAAAGTCGCTCCCGAGTCGACCAGCGAAGCGGTGACGAGAGTGATGCGCAAGCCCGGACCCGGCATGTTCATCGATTTCCTCCATCGCTTTCGCGAGGCGAGCGCCGCCGCCGGATTGCGTCAGGCGGTGGTGCCCTACCTGATCGCCGGACATCCCGGCTGCACCCTCGCCGATATGGTCGCTGTGGCCCTCTTCCTGCGCGAACAGCGGTTGCGGGTCGAGCAGGTCCAGGAATTTACTCCGACGCCCGGGACGCTCTCGACCTGCATCTACCATACGGGTCGCGACCCCTTGACCGGGGAAGTGCTGCATGTGCCCCGTGCGGAGAAGGAAAGAAAGCTGCAGAAAGCGTTGCTGCTCTGGCATATTCCCGAGCAGCGCGCCCTCGTTGCCGAGGCGCTGCGCCTGGCGGGCCGGGAGAGGGAGGGGCGGGTGCTGCTCGAAGGGCAAGCTTCCGCGCGGCCGGTCAGCCGGCTCCGGCGCTGATTCGTTCTTGTTTTCAGCTTAAGGGGGGGACGTTGAGGTAGGGCAGGGGCGGGGCGGTCGAGTTCCAGGCGACGGTCCGGTTGCGACCCTGTTTTTTGGCTTGATAGAGGGCCTGATCGGCCCGTTCTTGCAGCGTCTCCAGGCTGTCGGCATCCTCGGGGAATTCGGCGATGCCCAGGGAGAGGGTGAGGCGGCCTTCAGGCTGGCTCAGGGCCGCTCCTATAAATTCCCGTTTGGCCACGCACAGGCGCAGTTTTTCGGCGGCGGCCCGGGCCCCTTCCTTGTTCGTCCTGGGCATGAGAATGATGAATTCCTCGCCGCCGAATCGCGCCGCCAGATCGATCCCGCGAATGTTTTCCTGAAGAATCTGCGCCACATCCCGCAACACCTTGTCCCCCTGCAAATGCCCGTGGCTGTCGTTGTAGCGCTTGAAATGATCGATGTCGATCATGATCAGGCTGAAGTTCGCGCCGTAGCGGCGGGCCTGGGCGAATTCCTTATCCAGGACGGCCTGGAAGTAACGGCGGTTGGCCAGCCGGGTCAGGCTGTCGGTGTTGGAAAGATCCCGGGTTTGCTGGTAGAGGCGGGCATTCTCGATGGCGATGGCGGCCTGGGCGGTAATCGCCCGGACCAGCCGGATTTCCCGTTCGCTGAACCCTCCGAATGCTTTCTTGTGGAGATTGATGATCCCCAGCAGCTGATCCTTGAGAATCATCGGCACGCAGAGCAGGGAACGGGTTTCGGGATAGTCGCGCAGGTAGTCCTCGAAGCGCTGGTCTTCCTCAAGCTCGCGCACATGCAAGCATTCCCGCCGTTGGCTGATTTCCTCCATGAAGCCGCTGCGTCCATTAAGCAGTTCCCGATACTTGCGTGTCGGATCCAGCCCGAGGGTTTTGCGGATCCGCAGCCGGTCCTCCTCCTGATAGAGCAGCAACAGTAATTCGTCACAGGGGACGACATCCTTGATGATCTGCAGAACCCGGCCAAAGAGAAGGTCGAGATCGAGGGAGCCGATCATGTCCTGGATCAGGCTGAAGAGGGCCGAAAGCTCGTTGACGTGCGCCGTTAGCTCGGCGTTGGTCTCTTCGATCTGGCGGTTTTTATCGGTGAGCAGCGATTGATAGCGCAATTCTTCTTCGGCAGCGGCCAGTTCTTTTTCCTGACGCAGGCTGTCGGCGTAGAGGGAGCGGAGTTTCTCGGCCATGAGATTGAAGGAACGGGCGACCTGTCCCAGCTCATCCTGGCGGGGCTTTTCGATGCGGAAATCGAAATTGCCCCAGCTCAAGGCCTGGGTCGCCTTCAGCAGGGACTGGACGGGCGCCATGATCTGCCGCTGCAGCAACTGGTAATAGAGGATGCCCCCCATCAACACGAAGAAGGCCAAGGTCGCGATGCCCCGTAGGGTGAGATCGTTGACCAGGGCGTCGAGACTGTTCATGGGGATTTCGATGACGGTGAGGACCAGCTCCGAGGTTCCGAGCGGGATGGCGCTATAGAGGTATTTGCTGGCATTGCCGACCCGGATCAGGGACTGCCCGCCGATGACCGTCGCCAGTTGGTCGGGGGAAAGATCGGGAGGGAGGTGCTCGGGATCGCTGGAGGTGAGAATTTCCCCGGAAAGGTTCATCAGCGAAGTGCGGGCGCCGAAACCGATGGAATGGGCACTCAGAAAGGAGGCCTTGATCGGGGTGCGCAGAATCAAGACCCGGGAATTCCGCGCCCCCTCGGGCAGGAGACTGGCAACGGTCAGGGTCGGTGGTGTTTCCGCCGAGTTGAGGAAGCGAAAGCGCGGGCGGCCGCTACGGATGGCGTGATCGATCAGTTCGCGCAGGTCCGAGTCGGGAAGTTCCCGCCAGCGGGCGACCGGCAGAAATTCCACTTGAATATCGCTGCGCGCCAGGCTTTCCAGAAGCTGTTCATGCTCCGGGGGAAACGACTGGGAGGCTCCCCCGGGAGTGGGGAGGCGGTAGGCGTAGCCAATCAGCTCGGCGTAGTTCTGCAGGAGAAATTCCTGATTCTTGATTTCCCGGAAAATGACGTCGCGGCCGGAGGTGAGCCGGTCATCGACGGTTTCATGGATGGCCCGGTTCAAGAGCAGGATGAAGCTGAAGGTCGCCACCCCTCCGAGCAGCAGGAGGATGACGAAGAAGGGGAACAGTATTTTATGGCGCAGGGACCAGGCGCGGTGCGTGGGAAATTCTCCCATTCGGATTCCTCAAGGGGGCAAAGAGCGCTTCAGACGGGCGCGGCCCACGCTTCGGGTGGAGGATCAACGATTCGTCAAGCCGGTGACATCCGGCGGGGAGAAGTTTTCGTGGTTAACCGGATGGGGATCGCCGGTTTTTCCCGCCACATGCTGACGGAATCCCCCCTTTTGCACCATTTCCAGAAAGGTCTCCGCTACAATCGGGTCGAACTGGGTGCTGGTGTAGCTGCGGATTTCCTCGACAGCGGCCTCGAAGGAGAGCGCTTCTCGATAGGGGCGGTCGGAAATCATCGCGTCGAAGGTGTCGGCGACGGCGAGAATCCGGGCTTCCAGAAGAATTTCATCCCCCTTGAGATGGTTGGGATAGCCTTTGCCGTCGTAGCGCTCGTGGTGCTGGGCGATGATCTTGCGCACATCCTTGAGGAACTGGATCGGTTCCAGGATTTTCACGCCGATGAGGGGATGCTGGTGCAACGCCTGGACATTCTGATGAGTCAGATCTCCCTTTTTGTGGAGCAGCTCCCGGTCGATGCCGATCTTGCCGATGTCGTGCAGAACCGCCGCCTGTTCCAGGCGTTTGAGCCGCTCGGGCGGCAGGCTGAGGCGGCGGGCCAGGGCGAGGCTGATGCGCGTGACCCGTTCCGAATGGCCGTGGGTATAGGCGTCGCTCGCTTCGATGGCGGAAACCAGGGCCTGCACCGTATTCAGATAGGTCGTCTGCTGCTCTTCGTAGAGTTGGGCATTCTTGATGGCGCTGCTGGCTTGGCCGGCGATGGTGGAGAGAAGTTCCAGGTCTTCGGTGTAGAAGGAGGACCCGTCGCGGCGGTTGGCCATGGTGATGGTGCCGATCGGCTCGCCGTTGACCATGAGCGGCGCGCAGATGACCGTCTCGCGGGAGAAACCCAGCCGGCTGATCTTGTTGAAGTGACCGGCGTCGTTGATGTTCTGGATCAAGAGCGGCTTGCGGTTCTCGATCACCCAGTGGGAGACGCCGCCGTTTTCCAGGGGGATGCGCATGCCGGAAGCGGGAGGTGTGGGCAGGCCGAAGGAGCCGCCGATGGTCAGTTCGTGGGTTTCCCGATCGAAGAGCAAAATATAACCGGCGCTGGCCTTGAGGGTGTCGACGGTGGCCTCGATGAGCAACTGGAAGAGCTTGCTCTGGTTCATTGTCGAGTTGATCGCCAGGCCCATGTTATACAGGGCCGACAGACGATTGACCGCCTGCTGCAGGGTGGTGTTCTTGCTTTCCAGTTCGCCGGCGAGGTCGGCGATGCGGTAGTTGGCTTCCTCGATTTCACCGATACGCTGTTCCAGGGAGGCATTGAGGTATTCGATCTCCTTCAGGCGCTCCTCCAGGGTGGTGTTCATGGTTTCGATCTGCTCCTGATGGGCGAGCTTTTCCTTGCCGACGGCGATTTCCCGTTCCTGGCGCACCATCTCGTGGATCTGGCTTCTGAGCCGCTCGACCATGCGATTGAACTTGTCGGAGAGCTGCGCCATCTCCTTCGAGGTGGTGAGGGAGACCGTCGCCTGATCGAACTCCCCTTTTTCCAGATGGTTCATGGCCCCGACCAGGCTGCGCAAGGGTTTTTCCACATAATACATGACAAAACCGGTGATGGCGAGGATCAGGAAGAGGAGCATCGGCAGCGATGAAGCCATCGCCCGGAAGTTGAGCTGATTGTGCATGGTCGCCAGATTGTCGATGGCGATGTGGATGCTGAGGATGCCGAGCACCCGCTCGCTCTGGTCGTGGCAGGCATGACAATCGGGTTCGTTGTAGATGGGCAGGATGCGCGCCTGAAAGATCTGGCCGTTGTGTTCGTGACGGCTGGAGAACTGCTGCGAACGGTAGGCGATGAGGTCGACGGCGGGGACCAGGTCGCCGACGCTTTCCGACCGCCCGGAACGGAGGATGCGTCCCGACTCGTCGAAGATCTGCACGAATTCGAGGGTCGGTTCGGTCTGGATCTCTTCGAGGATTTCCGCGACCCGGTCGTTTTCACCGCTGCGCATGAAGGTGATGACGCTGTTGCGGATGGTGTCGCCGAGAATCCGGCTGTGCTGCATCGCCAGCTGATTCAGGGTTTCGCGATGCGCGGCCAAGTGGTGCCACATGCTCAGGGACACCACCATCAGGGCGATCAGCGTGGAAAGTATAAGAAATTTCGATTTTAGAGAAATCATCGATACCCGAATGTCTGGATAAGCCATCGACGCGGCCGGTGAAATCACGGAACACGGCGGCTATAAAACCGAGAAAAGCCCGCCAATACTGTTTCGTCAGGGAGTCGGGAAGTTGGTGCGTTGCTCAATTAATACAGCATACCCCCGAGCATATCCCGACGGCAACGGCTTTTTTCCGCCGGCCAAATGCCGGCCTTGACGGAAGGGCGCCGAGTCTTTAAGATGAGGCCGCGAAAAACCGTAACTTATTGCAAATATTCTGCCAGTCTTCACGGAGCCCCGATGGAAAGGGTGTCATAATCATGGAGTTTTTTTTATCACTCTTGGGGCTCTGGATGATCATCGAGGGTATCCCCTGGTTTCTCTCCCCGGGGGGAATGAAAAACGCCCTGCGCCGGATGCTTTCCCTGTCGGATAATAACCTGCGGCTGATGGGGGCCATCCTGATGTTCGGCGGGCTCCTCACGATTTATCTGGTTCGCGGCTAGGGGCCGAAAGGAATTGACTTTTGTCCCTGCTTTGTGATTGATTGGCTCCCGGTTCGGCACCCTCCGACGTAGGTTTTGATGCTCCTTGACGATTTTGATTTCGCGCTGCCCGAAAGCCTGATAGCCCAGTATCCCCGGCCCGAACGGGAAGATGCCCGACTTCTCGTGCTGCGGCGAGATACCCGGGAGATCCGTTCCGCCGCTTTTCGCGATCTGAGCGCCTGTTTCCGGCCCGGCGACCTGCTGATTCTCAACGATACCCGGGTTATTCCCGCCCGGTTGCTGGGTGAGAAGGAGAGCGGTGGGCGGATCGAAGTTTTTCTGGTTCGGCGCCTCGCCTCCAACGGCGAGGACTGGGCCTGTCTGACCAAGTCTTCCAAGCCGCCCCGTCCCGGTACCCGCCTGCGTCTCGGCACCGCTATCGAAGGGACCGTGCTGTCCGGTGGCGAGCCTCCTTACCGGCATATCCGTTTCGAGTGCCCTGGGGATTTTACCGCCGCCCTGGAGCGGGAAGGGCATATCCCTTTGCCCCCCTACATTCGCCGTGACGCCGATGCCAGTGACCGAACCCGCTATCAGACGGTCTTTGCTCGCGCCGACGGTGCGGTGGCCGCTCCTACCGCCGGCCTGCACTTCACCGAGCGCACCCTCGACGAGTTGCGGGCACGGGGGGTGGAGATTCATCCCCTGACCCTGCATGTCGGCCTCGGCACTTTTCTGCCGGTGCGGGTGGAAAATGTGCGTGAACACCGGATGCACCACGAGCCTTATGTCGTGCCGGCGGCAACCGCCGCGGCGGTCAATCGCGCCAAGGAGGAAGGGCGTCGGGTCTTTGCTCTCGGCACTACCACCACCCGCGCCCTGGAGCACGCGGTGGACGGGCAGGGGCGGCTGCGCGCGGGGGAGGGGAGCAGCGATCTCTTCATCTATCCCGGTTTCCGCTTTCGTCTCGTCGATGCCCTGATCACCAATTTTCATCTGCCCAAGTCGACCCTGCTCATGCTCGTCTCCGCCTTCGCGGACCGGGAATTCATTCTCGAAGCCTATCGCCGGGCGGTGCGGGAAGAGTATCGTTTTTTCAGTTACGGCGACTGTATGTTGATTCTGTAAACCGACGCTTTTTCGATAGTTTGACTATCAATACTTCCGACTCGGTATGAAGTGACTTCTTTTTCTTTCGATCTGCTGCATGAAGATGGCCGCGCCCGGCGCGGCCGCCTGCATACCCGGCGCGGTGTCGTTGAAACCCCGGTCTTCATGCCGGTGGGAACCCAGGCGACGGTGAAGGCCATGTACCCCGAAACCCTCAAGGAGATCGGGGCGCAGATCATTCTGGCCAACACCTATCACTTGCTTTTGCGCCCTGGGCACGAGCGAGTCCGGGCCTTGGGCGGCCTCCATCGTTTCATGAACTGGGATCGCCCCATTCTCACCGACAGCGGCGGCTTTCAGGTTTTCAGTCTCGGCGAGCTGCGCAAGATCGACGAGCAGGGGGTACGCTTCCAGTCACATCTGGACGGTGCCACCCATGTCTTGACCCCCGAGTCCTCCATCGCCATTCAGGAGGCCCTGGGGGCCGATATCATCATGGCTTTCGATGAATGCATCCCCTATCCGGCCACGCGGGATTACGTCGCCGAATCGACCGCCCGCTCCAGTCGCTGGGCCGCCCGCTGCCGGCAGGCGCGGCAACCGGAGGACGGCGCCGCCCTCTTCGGCATCGTCCAGGGGGGGATGCATCGCGATTTGCGCGCGCGAAGCGTCGCCGATCTGCTCGCCATCGGCTTCGAAGGCTACGCCGTCGGCGGTCTCTCCGTCGGCGAGTCGGCGGAACTGATGTACGAGGTGATGGACTGGACCCTGCCCCTTTTGCCCAAGGACCGTCCCCGTTATGTCATGGGGGTGGGGACGCCGGAAAATCTGGTGGAAGGGGTACGGCGCGGGGTGGATATGTTCGATTGCGTGATGCCGACCCGCAACGCCCGTAACGGCGTACTCTTCACCAGCTTCGGCAAAATCAGCATCAAACAGGCGCGCTATCTCGATGACGAGAGCCCCATCGATCCGGACTGCGATTGCTATGTCTGCCGTCATTACAGTCGGGCCTACCTGCGCCATCTCTACCAGAGTAATGAAATTCTCTCATCGATGTTGAATACGCACCACAATCTGCATTACTATCAACGGCTGATGGCGCGCATGCGCGCCGCCATCGAAACCGGAACATTTGAGGCGTTTCGGGCGGATTTCCTCGCCGCGCGCCATATCGACCCGTAAGACCCGACGTCTGGGTTTACGATTTTCTTCCAACGGTTTCTCGCGATATTTCATGACAAGGAGGTTTCACCGATGATTTCCCAGGCATACGCAATGGCACCGCCCGCCGGCGGACAGGCCGGGGGCGCCCCCGGCTACGAAGGCATTCTCATGCTGGTGGTGATGTTCGCCATCTTCTACTTCCTGCTGATCCGTCCTCAGCAGAAGCGCGCCAAGCAGCACAAACAGCTCATCGAAAACCTGAAGGTCGGCGATCAGGTCGTAACCGCCGGTGGGTTGCACGGTAAGGTTGCCGCTCTGCAGGATACCGTCGTCATGGTCGAGGTCGCCACCGGGGTCAAAATCAAGATCAACCGCAGTTCCATCGTGGCGACCCGCCAGGAGCAGTAATCCCGACCGGGGCCCCGTGGCCCGCTTCATTCCGGTGGAGCCGCCAGCGCGCTTCCGCCGGTTTCGTTCAACGGACCAAAGGAGAATATTTCTACCATGGCCAGAAGCCTCAAGTTGCGGGGGGGGCTGGTTCTGCTCTGCCTCCTCCTGTCGTTCATTTCCTTGGCCCCGACCTTCTGGGGCGGCAGCCTGCCCGGCTGGTGGACCAAGTCTTTCGATCCCATTCACCTGGGGCTCGACCTGCAGGGCGGCATGCATCTGGTGCTGGGGGTCGATGTGGACAAGGCGGTGGAAAGCCGCCTGGACAGCACCCTCGATCAGGTCGAAAGTCTGCTTGCCGAGAAGGATGTGGTTTTTAAACGGGCCGAACGTCTCCCCGGCGAGCGTCTGGCGGTCACCGTCTACGACGAGGACTCGGGCAAGGCTCTGGACGCCCTGATGGGGGAAAACTTCCCCACCCTTGAGGCCATGACCCTCTCCCAGGAGGGCGGCTACATCCAGAAAAATTATCGCCTGGGAGATCAGGAAATCGCCAATATCCGCGATTACGCCATCCGCCAGGCCCTGGAAACCCTGCGTAACCGCGTCGACCAGTTCGGCGTCAGCGAGCCGACCCTGCAACTGCAGAGCGAGGATCGCATCCTGATTCAGCTTCCGGGGATCAAGGACCCCGAGCGGGCCATCGCCCTGCTCGGCAAGACCGCCCGTCTCGAATTCAAGATGGTCGCCGAGGACGCCAATCCCGAGGACGCCGTCAAGGGGATGCTTCCCCCCGGCACCCAACTTCTCTACGAGCGTGATGTCAACCGCCAGACCGGCGAGGTCAGGGAAACGCCCCTGGTCGTTTATGAGAAAACCGCCTTGACCGGCGATCTGCTCGCCGATGCCCAGGTGCGTATCGACACCCGTTTCAACGAGCCCTATGTCGGCATCGATTTCAACCCGGTGGGCGCCAAGCGCTTCGATCAGATCACCGCCGCCAACGTCGGCAAGCGCATGGCCATCGTCCTCGACGATACCGTCTACTCGGCGCCGGTCATCCGCGAGCGCATCTCCGGCGGCAGCGCCCAGATCAGCGGCGCTTTCAACGAGCAGGAGGCCACCGACCTGGCCATCGTTCTACGCGCCGGTTCCCTGCCGGCGCCGGTGAAGATTCTCGAAAACCGTACCGTCGGACCTTCCCTGGGGCGTGACTCCATCAATCAGGGGATCGTTTCCGTCGTCGTCGGCGGCCTGCTGGTGGTGCTCGGCATGGCGATCTATTATCGCCTTTCCGGCTTGGTCGCCAATATCGTTCTGGTGCTCAACGTCTTCTTCATCCTGGCGCTTCTCTCCCTCTTCAAGGCGACCCTGACCTTGCCCGGCATCGCCGGCATCGTTCTTACAATCGGCATGGCGGTCGATGCCAACGTCCTGATTTTCGAGCGGATCCGCGAGGAACTCCGGCTCGGCAAGACGGTCCGCAACGCGATAGATGCCGGTTATGCCAAAGCATTTCTGACCATCATCGACGCCAACGTGACGACCCTGATCGCGGCCCTGGTTCTCTTCCAGTTCGGCACCGGACCGGTCAAGGGCTTTGCCGTCACCCTTTCGGTGGGCATCGTCTCCTCGCTCTTCACGGCGATTTTCGTTTCCCGGTTGATTTTCGACCTGTTCCTCGGTAACCGGCACATCAAGCGGATGAGCATATAAAAAGGAGATCTCCGTGGAACTTATCAAACCCAATATCAATATCGATTTCGTCGGTCGCCGGAAGATGGCGATCTGTTTCTCGCTGCTGCTCATCCTCGTCGGACTTGCCTCGCTGATTTTCAAGGGCGGACCGAGTTACGGCATCGATTTCGCCGGCGGCACGCTGGTGCAGATCAAATTCACCGAGGCCACCGATGCCGCCGCCATCCGCGAAGCCCTCGGTGGGGTGGATCTCGGCAGTTTCGCGGTGCAGCGTTTCGGCGAAGAAGGGGACGAATTCCTCATCCGCGCGCAGAACACCAGCGCCGAACTGGAAGGGTTGTCCCATGCCATGACCGCCGCCCTGGAAGGCAAATACGGTGCCGGAAGCGTGGAGGTTCGCCGGGCCGAGATGGTCGGCCCCCAGGTCGGCAAGGACCTGCGCGAAAAGGGGTTGATGGCCGTTCTTTACGCCATGATCGGCATCCTCGTCTACGTCAGCTGGCGCTTCGAGTTCCGTTACGCCGTTGGTGCCGTCATCGCGCTGCTGCACGACGTCGTCATTACCCTGGGCGCTTTTTCCCTTTTCAACATGGAAATCGACCTGCCGGTCATCGCCGCCTTTCTGGCGATCATCGGTTACTCCCTCAACGATACCATCATCGTTTATGACCGGATTCGCGAGAATCTGGGCAAGCATTCCAAGGAAGGGTTGGCTTCGGTCATCAATCACTCCATCAACGAAACCCTCTCCCGCACCATTCTCACTTCCGGCACAACCTTGCTGGTGGTGGCCGCGCTCTTCATTTTCGGCGGCGGCGTGATTCACACCTTCGCTTTCGCGCTTCTGGTGGGGATTGTGATCGGCACCTATTCGTCCATTTTTGTCGCCAGCCCGCTGTTGCTCTTCTGGGAAAACCGCAAGGGCGGCCAGGGTGCCGGCAAGATCGCGACGGCCGGAGGGAAGGCATGAAAAAGGAAACGCTCTTTTTTATCGCCGTCGCTCTGATTGTCGGGGTGCTGGTCGGTGTCCTGGTCAGCAAGGGGGGGCGGAAATCCGCTCCGTCCCAAGCTCAGGCCCCCGTTGCCCCGGCGGCCAATCTGCAACAGAATATTCAGCTGATGGAAAAGATGGTGGCCGAGAATCCCGGCAATCGCGGAGCCTGGGTGCAACTCGGACATGCCTATTTCGACAGCCGCCAACCGGTGAAAGCGATCGAGGCCTACAACAAAGCCCTGGATCTTGACCCCAACGACCCCGACGTGCTTACCGACCAAGGGGTGATGTTCCGCGATATGGGCTGGTTCGATCGCGCCGAAGAGAATTTCATCAAGGCCAACGAACTCAATCCCGCTCATGCCCAGAGTCTCTTCAATCTCGGGGTGGTCTATCGCTACGACATGAATGACGCCAATCGCGCTCGCGAGGTCTGGACCCGCTATCTTCAGGTCAACCCGAGCGGCCCCGGTTCCGATAATATCCGCCGCGAACTGGAAGCCTTGGGTGGCGCCTCGACTCTGGCGCCTCCCAGGTAGAACCTCTGTAAACACGCGTTTTTGTCCGCTGTGCCGTGAAAAACGACAGGCCGGAAGCAGTGCTTTCGGCCTGTTCTGCAAAGGGGAAGCATGTTGGCTGCGCGCCATATCCTGAAGAGACTTCTTCTGCTCGGCCTGGCGGCGCTGCCAATCGCCTGTTCGGCATCGCCCCGCCCTTTGTCCGGCCTTGTCGACGGCGATCTCCATTGGCGCGGGCGGGTGGTTATTGACGGCGATCTGGTGCTGGCCGAAGGCTCGCGGCTCATTATCGAACCGGGAACCGAAGTCCTTTTTCTGCCCCCCGGTCCCGGGCGGGATCAGTGGACCGCGCACCCCAACTTCCCCGGCGGCGAACTGATCGTGCGTGGCGAACTGATTGCCCTCGGCACCGCCTCGGCCCCCATCCTCTTTGGCTTCATCGATTCCGCCGCCCCTGCCGGCAGTTGGGGCGGAGTCAATTTCGAACCCGGCTCCCGCGCGCTCTTTGCTTACTGCCGCTTCACCCAGGCGGACAGTGCCGTGCACAGCCAGGAAGCGACGGTCACCGTCAGTCAGTCCCTTTTCGAGAGAAATCTGGTGGGCATCCGCTTCTACTCCAGCGCCATGCGCATCGAAAACAACCTGCTCCGCGACAACGGCACGGCGGTTCGTTTTCATTTCGGTGCGCCGACGATTGTCGGCAACGAGATCCGCGACAACCAGAGGGCATTTTTCATCACCGCCTTTCCTCAGGATTACCGCATAGTGGGGAACCGTATTGCCGGTAGCCGCGATTACGCCGTCGTTCTTGGCGAAGAGGTTCCCGACGATGTTATGATGTCCGGTAATTATTGGGAGGGAGAAAGTTTCGAGGGGGATGAGATGCCCTTCTACGATGGCCGGATGAGCGATTACCTCGGGCGGGTGCGGATCGAGCCACGCCTTGACGTGCCGCCGGATGCGGGGATTTCATGGAACCGGTAAGCAAACGGCGTTGGGTTTCGCGCTCTTCGGCGGCAGCCGCCGAGCGGGAAGGGGAGCTGGCCCGTGCCCTCGACCTGACCCCCTTGACGGCCCGTATTCTCCTTGCCCGGGGGATCGATTCTCCGGCCGAGGCGCGTTTGTTCATCGACGGGAAACTGGCGGATCTGCCCGATCCCCTGTCTCTGCTCGGCATGGAGCGCGCCGTGGCCCGTCTTCTGCTGGCCTGGCGGCGACAGGAGCGGGTGCGTATTCACGGTGACTACGACGTCGATGGGATCACCGCCACCGCGTTGCTGACCGAAGGCTTTTCCCAACTCGGCCTGCACGTTGATTATCATATTCCCCTGCGCCTCAAGGACGGCTACGGCCTCTCCGTCGAGGCCCTGGAAGCGGCCGCGACCGAGGGGATCGCCGTGGTGGTTTCCGTCGACTGCGGCGTCTCCGCCGTCGCCGAAGCGGAGCGCGCCCGCGAGTTGGAGCTTGATCTCATCGTCACCGATCACCATCAGGTTCCCGACGAACTCCCCCGTGCCCATGCCCTGATCAATCCTCACCAGCCCGGCTGCCTTTTTCCCTTCAAGGATCTCGCCGGGGTCGGCGTCGCCTTTTTTCTGCTCGTCGCCCTGCGCAAGGCCTTGCGCGAGGCCGGCGCTTTTGCCGGGAGCAAAGAGCCGGACCTGCGCCGTCTCCTCGATCTGGTGGCCCTCGGCAGCATCGCCGATCTGGTGCCGCTGACCGGTCTGAATCGTCTGCTGACCCGCATCGGCCTGCACCTCCTCGACAGGCAGCCCCGCCCGGGGATTCATGCCTTGCGCCAGGTGGCCGCCGTCGACAAGGTGACCTGCGGAACCGTCGGCTTCCGCCTGGCGCCCCGACTCAATGCCGCCGGGCGCCTGGAGGATGCCGCCCTCGGAGTCGAACTGCTTCTGGGCCGGGATGCCGACACCTGCCGGGAGCAGGCGAGTCTGCTCGACGGTTTCAATCGGGAACGCCAGGCGATCGAAAAAGAAACGCTGGAACAGGCGGTGGCGACGTTGGCGGCCGGCCGCGAGGAGACTACCCATTCCATCGTTCTCGCCGATGCCCGCTGGCATCCCGGCGTCATCGGCATCGTCGCCAGTCGACTGGTGGAGCGCTATCACCGGCCGACGGTGCTGATTTCCCTCGATGGCGGGCAGGGAAAAGGTTCGGCCCGTTCCATTCGGGGATTTCATCTCTATCAGGCCCTGGAGCGCTGTCGCGAACGCCTGCTCGGTTTCGGCGGTCATGCCTACGCCGCCGGGCTCTCTATTGCCGAAGCGGAGGTGGCCGAGTTTGCCCGCGCCTTCGAGGAAGTCGCCCGCGAGCTTCTCTCCCCCGAAGATCTCCATCCCCACCTCGGTCACGACGGCGAAGTGTTGCTGGATGAACTCGATCCGGCCACGGTCGGGGAACTGGCGCGGCTCGCCCCCTTCGGCATGGGTAATCCCGAACCGGCTTTTATCGTTGGCGGCGTGCATATCCAGCAGGCCGCCGTGGTCGGTGGCGATCATCTCCGCTTTGTCGCCCGGCAGGACGGTTACAGTCTGCCCTGCATCGCCTTCGGCATGGCCGCGCGCCAGGGAGAATTGAGCGGGCCGATGGATCTGCTTTTCTCCCCGTCGATCAATGAATGGAAGGGACGTTTCGACGTCCAGTTGCAGATCAAGGATTTTCGCCCTTCCGCCTGAGGCGGAAGGGCCGGCCGCGCACCTTGAATTTCCCGCCCGGCAGGCTAATATTGCCGGAATAGTCAGCAATCCCCGGAGACCCGGAAGTACCCATCCAAACGTGGAGGAGACCTTATCATGAGTCTTGTGAAATCGATCGATGTGCCCCTGGGGTGGAAGATGAAGCGTTTCACCCTGCAGGACGCCAAGGACCGCGCCCATGACAGCGACGATTTTTTCGGCGAACTGGGATTGCTGGTGGTCTTTACCTGCAACCATTGCCCCTACGCCGCCGCCCAGTGGCCCCGGCTCATCGAGTTGGCTCGCTACGGTCGCGAGTTCGGTATCGCCACCGTCGCGATCAATCCCAATATTCATCCCGATTATCCCGGTGACGCGCCCGAGCGGATGCTTGAAAAAATCCACGAGCTCGGCATCGACTTTCCCTACCTGGTGGATGAGGGACAGTTGATTGCCCGGGCCTTCAAGGCTCAGTGCACGCCCGACCCCTATCTCTTCGACCGGAAATGGCGCCTGGTCTACCACGGTCGTATCGACGACTGCTGGGAGGATCCGGCCAAGGTCACCCGCCAGGAACTCAAGGACGCCATGGACCGCCTCATCGCCGGAAACCCCCCGCTGGAGGTGCAACACCCCGCCATGGGTTGTTCCATCAAATGGCGGTCGGAAGACTGAGAAAAATAATACAGGCCGGAGGGGACGCCCTCCGGCCTGTTCAATTTGCTGCGTCAGTCAATTCATGCGCCAGGCCAGTTGGCCCCTGCGCCTTTTGCCACGTCACTTGGAGAGAAAACAAACGTAATCCTGGAGGAAACACCATGAAAAATCTGATGATGGCGCTTTGCGGTTGGTTGTTCGTGCTGACGGGTTGCGGGCTCGCGCTGGGCGCCGAGCAGGACGTGAAGGGCGGCAAGGACCACCCGCTGCTGTCGCGGATGCCCGATTTCTATATTTCGTGGTACGAGGATAACGAATTCGCCAGCCAGAAATTCATCGACCAGGACAAGAAGCCGGTGATGGTCGAGGGTCACAAATACTACATCGAATACAAGCTGAAGAAGGGCGCGGCGGAGCCCGGGGAACTGAAAATCCGTCGCAACATCCAGGATGCCCTGAAGAAGATCGGCGGCAATATCCTTTTCGACGACAATTTCAACCGGGTCTCCACCATCGTTCTTGCGAAGGAGGGCAAGGAAAGCTGGGTCGAGGTCCGGTCGTACAACAACATGTACCGGCTGACGATTCTCGAAAAACAGGTCATGAAGCAGGAGGTCGTGGCCAGCGCCGAGGTGATGGGCAACGACATTAACGCGACCGGCCATGTGTCGATCTACGGTATTTACTTCGACACCGGCAAGGCCGACCTCAAGCCCGAATCCGACGCCGCCATCGCGGAAATCGCCAAGCTTCTGCAAAACGACGCCGCCCTCAACGTCTACGTGGTCGGGCACACGGATAACGTCGGTTCTTTCGATTCGAACCTGAAGCTGTCGAAAGACCGGGCCGAGGCGGTGGCCAGGGAACTCGCCGGCAAACACGGCGTCGCCGCCGGGCGGTTGAAAGCCCACGGCGTCTCGTCCCTCGCTCCCGTCGCCTCGAACGACAGCGACGAGGGCAAGGCGAAGAATCGCCGGGTGGAACTGGTCAAGCAGTAAAACCGAAGGGGAGATGCGGCCCTTGCGGCGCGGTTGCCGATTTGTCGCACTTAACGAATACAAAGGGCGCATCGACGTGCAATTGCGGGTATGGTATCCGCGCCCAGCGGCCTGAGGAGTTTTTTCGAGCATGGCGCGGTTTTTCCCGGGCACCCTGATCTATCCCTTTTTCCTCCCCGGCGGCCTGCTGTTCGCGGCCGTGCTGCTGTCGCGCCAGCATCCCGCCTGGTTCGCCACCCTGCTTGCCGCCCAAACCTATCTCTTCTGGCTGATCGTCGCCGCCGGCCTGTTGCTTGGCTGGCGCTTCAACCGCGGCCGCCTGTTCCTGCCGCTGCTCTGCCTGATTCTCGCCGAACGCCTGCTGGTTTTGGCGCCCGCCGGAAGTTCCGGCGAACTGCCGCGGGGTCTGGTCGGAGTCTTGCTCCCCCTCAATCTGGTCCTCTTCACCGGCCTGGCCGAACGGGGACTTCCGACTCGCCACGGTCTGCCGCGACTGCTGTTGCTGCTGGCGCAGGGGGGCGGGGGGTTCTGGCTGTATCGCCGGCACTTTACCGAAACCCTGACCTTTTTCCGGACCGACTGGCTCGCCTGGCCGGTTGCGTCGTTGCTCCCCCTGAGTCAGGCCGTGCAGGCGGCGTTGCTGCTGGTTGCGGGGCTGCTGCTGGGCCGGTTTCTGTTCCGCCCCGGAGTGGTCGCGGCGGGGAGCTTCTGGGCGGTGCTGACGCTGGCGGCGGGACTGGTCGCTCCGGCCGCGCAGCTGCATCTGTACTTCGCCGCGGCGGCCCTGATTCTGGTGGCGGGGATTCTCGAAACCTTCCACTTCATGGCCTTCCGCGACGAACTCACCGGCCTGCCGGCCCGTCGCGCCCTCAACGAGGCGTTGCTCAAGGTCGGCGGCCGCTACACCCTGGCCATGGTCGATATCGACTTTTTCAAGAAATTCAACGACCGGCATGGCCACGACGTGGGAGATCAGGTATTGCGGATGGTGGCGACCCGCTTGGCCGCCGTGAAAGGGGGAGGGCGGGCTTACCGCTATGGCGGCGAGGAGTTCGCCCTGCTCTTTCCCGGACGCACCCTGGACGAAACCCTGCCGGTGCTCGAAGAGCTGCGCCAGTCCGTGGCCGAAGCCGAATTCGCCCTGCGTGGCCGCTTCCGTCCCCGGAAAAAACCGGCCCGCCCGCGCCAGAAAAAGGCGGCGACCGGGAAACTGCGGGTCACGGTGAGCATCGGCGCGGCGGAGCGGGGCGGAACGCTGAAAGAATCGGCCCAGGTCATGAAAGCCGCCGACCAGGCCCTGTACCGGGCCAAAAAAGCAGGGCGCAATCAGGTTTGCAGTTGAGAGAGGCGTGGCTCTGACAGGAACGCTGGGCGGTATTCTGGTGCGGTCTGTTTTGCGGGGTTGCAGGTCGGGCTGACTGGGTAGAGATGAGCACTGGTTTGCCGTCGCCGACAGTCGATAGTGCGGATTTTCTAATGGCTAAAGAGGGTCAGGTCGGTTACAATCCGGCCTGTTTTTTTGCTTTGCGCGCTTCCGGTTCGGCGAAAGTCTTGCCGTACCTTCAACGCATCCCTGGCCATCTTTTGGTCTACTAGTTTGGGTGATTTCAATGTCAAGCGGATTAGCTCAGCCATTCTATACGCATTATCTGAACAACCCGGCACGGCCGGCCCTCTTTGTGGAAGGGCAACTTTACACCTATGGCGAGTTGGGCAGGCTGGCGGGCGGTATGGCTTCCGTTCTCCTCGCTCCGGGACATGATCGGGTTGAGCGGGTCGGCATTCTGGCCAGCCGGTCGCCGGAGGCCATGGCCGGTATCCTGGCCGCCGTCTGGGCCGGTGCCACCTTTGTGCCGCTGAATCCGAAGTACCCGGAAGATCGGCTGCTCGCCATTCTCAAGCAGTCGCGGCTCGATGCCCTCATTCTGGACGAGGGCGGGATGCGGGCCCTGACCGACCGGGTGCTGGGCCTGGCGCCGAAACTGCTCCTTGGTCCCCGTCTGGAGGAACGGTTCCTGGCCACCGGCGCGCGCTTGATCGGCCGCCAAACCTTTGCCGGGGCGCATGCCATCCCGTCCCCGGTCCAGAGTGCCGGCGACGCCATCGCCTATATCCTCTTCACCTCGGGAACGACCGGCGTGCCGAAGGGGGTGATGGTCACCAATGGCAACGTGAGCCACTTTCTGCAGGTCTCCCAGTCACGGTACGGCATTGCCCC
>CALJLX010000293.1 GCA_937982495.1 uncultured Desulfuromonas sp. | reverse complement strand
GTTTTTCTCTTTTTCAAGACGTTATGGCGGGGTCTTCCGCGCGAGGATTTCATGGTCATGGGCCGCTATCGATTGCTCCTGCTGCTCGTCTTCGGGCTGATGCTCTTCGGCTGTCGCGAGCGGGGGGAGGCGGCGCCGCAGGTGTTGCTCAAGGTCAATGGTCGCGAGGTGGGCCACGGCGAATTCCAGGAACGCTTCGTCAAGAGTCTCCCCCGGGATCAGCAACTTGGCGCCGAAGAGCGGGCCGAGCTGGAGCGGGCCTTTCTCGTGCGCATCGTCGACCGCGAACTGACCCTGGCGGAAGCGGAGCGCCTCGCTGTCTCCCTGACGGCGGCGGAGCTGGCGGCGGCGGAGGCCGAGGCGCGCAGCGACTACCCCGAGGAGGAGTTCCGCGCCGGGTTGAAGGCCCGCGGCCTCGACGAAAAGGCTTGGCGGCGCGAGCTGGAAGAGAGCCTGCTGATGGAAAAGGTCGCGCGCCTGACGGTCTACGATAAGATCGAGATCAGCGACGACGAGATCGACGCCTACTATCGGGAGCATGCCGAGGAATTCGCCCAACCCGAGCAGGTTCGGGCGCGGCAGATTCTGGTCGCGGACGAGGCCGAAGGGCAAAGATTGCTGGAGGAACTGCGGACGGGGGCCGATTTCGCCGAGCTGGCCCGGCGCCATTCCCTCGCTCCCGACGGCGAGGAGGGGGGAGATCTCGGTTTTTTTGCCCAGGAGGAAATGCCCCCCGAGATCGACTCGGCCGTCTGGGGGATGGCCGAGGGGGAGTTGAGCGCACTGGTGAAGAGCGAGTACGGTTATCATCTTTTCCAGTTCCTGGAACGTCGCCCGGCCCTGCAACTCCCCCTGGAGGAGGCCCGGGAAAAAATCCGCGCGCGGCTGCGCGAGCGCGCCGAGGAAGAAGCCTATCAGGAATGGCTGCGGGGTCTGCGCGAGCGGGCGGCCATCTCCATCAACTGGTCGCTGTTCGACTGACCTGTTCCCGGCCGAGGGGCGGTTTTCTCCGGCCAACCTTTCCACATACCATTCGAGGATACGCGATGAATCGTTTTCTGGCCCTTCTGGCCATGTTGGCGCTCTTTCCCGCGACGCTTTTCGGCGCGCAAACCGTCAACCGCATTGTCGCCGTGGTCAACACGGACATCATCACCCAATACCAGATCGAACAGGAACTGGAGAAGCGGCAGATGGGCGCCGAGGCCCAGGCCCGCCTGGACCCCGAGCAGCTGAGCGAACTGCGCCAGCGGGCGTTGAACAGTCTGATCGAGGAAACCTTGGTGCGACAGCGGGTCAAGGAACTCGGGCTGGAGGTGAGTCAGGAAGAGATCGAGGCGGCCATCGGCGATGTTCTCTTGCAGAACCAGCTGTCCCGCGAGGAACTGATCGAAGCCCTGAGCCTGCAGGGGATGGAGTTCGATGCCTATCGGGAGAAGCTGCGGGAGCAGATCCTGCGCTTCAAGCTCCTCGGCCGCGAGGTCAAGAGCAAGGTCGATGTCACCCAGCAGGAATTGCTGGACTACTTCCGCGAGCATATCGACGACTACCGGCAAAAGCCGATGGTTCATCTCGCCCGCATCACCTTTCCCCTGTCCGATCGCCCCAGCGGCGAAGAGGTGGAGGCGGTGCGCGCCCTGGCCCGCGAGGCGCGAGAGCGGGTGCGGGGTGGGGAGGATTTCCTCGTGCTGCTGGCGGATTATTCCGGCGACGGTCGTGCCCAGGGGGGGGACATGGGGAGTTTCGCCGAGGAAGAGCTGACCGCGGCCTTTGCCGAGGCGGTGAAAGGACTCGCGGTCGGTGAAGTCAGCGAACCGGTGGAGACTCCCGAGGCCTTTCATCTCTTCAAGGTGGTGGAGCGGGACGCGGGCTCGGTGCGGCAGTTCGATGCCGTCAAGGATGAAATCGCCAAGACCCTTACCGAGCAGAAGACCGATGGCGCGTTCAAAAGCTGGGCCGAGGGCCTGCGCAAATCGGCGCGAATCGATATCCGGGAGTAGCGGAAGCTTTGCTTATGATGCGCCAAAGCCCCGCCTTTGCCGGCGGGGCTTTTTTATTCCATCCGCGCGCGGGGTTTGAACTATACTGATCCCCTGTCCGGTGCTAGAGCTAAGTCAGGAGTTTTTCATGCGGCGACCGCTTGTCATCACCCAGGGCGACCCCACCGGGATCGGCCCGGAAATCATTGTCAAGGCCCTGCTGGATGGCGCCTTCGATACCCTTTCGCGGCCTTTGTGGGTGGCCGGGGATGCGGCGGTGCTGCGTCGGGCGGCGGCGGTCTTCGGTGTTGACTGTGATGCGGTGCCCGGCGGCGAACGGACGCGGCTGATCTGTGGTGGGCGCGCCCTCGAAGTCGTGCCCCTGTCGGAACTGGCGGCGGACAAGCTGGTCTACGGCCGGCCGGACATCCCCTGCGGCCTGGCCATGCTCCGCTACATCGAATGGGCCTGCGACGCCTGTCTGTCCGGCGCGACGGCGGCCATGGTCACGGCGCCGATCAGCAAGGCGGCGATTCATGCCGCCGGCTGCGACTTCCCCGGCCATACCGAACTGCTGGCCGAGCGCTGCGGCGTCGACAAGGTGGTGATGATGCTCGCCGGCGAGCGCCTCAAGGTCTGTCTGGTGACGACCCATCTGGCCCTGGCCGAGGTGCCCCGGGTTCTCAGCCAAGGAGAAATCCTGGAAACGATCCGCATCACCGATGCCGCCTTCCGCCGTTTCTTCGGGCTGCAAGAGCCGCGCATCGCGGTCTTGGCCCTCAATCCCCATGCCGGGGAGCAAGGGATGTTCGGCGACGAGGAACCGCGGCTGATCGGCCCGGCCATCGCCGCCGCCCGGGCCGAGGGGATCGCCGCCAGCGGCCCGCACAGCGCCGACACCCTCTTCCACTTCGCCGTGCGCGGAGCCTACGACGCGGTGGTCTGCATGTATCACGATCAGGGGCTGATTCCTCTGAAGCTGCTCCATTTCGACGACGGCGTCAACGTCACCCTGGGCCTGCCCATCGTCCGCACCTCCGTCGACCACGGCACCGCCTACGACCTCGCCGGCACCGGCCGGGCCAGCGCCGAAAGCCTGGTCGCGGCGGTCAGAATGGCCGAACGGATGGCGCAAAACCTTTAAATGCAATCTCGCGCCCGTTCCTGGTTTCACTCCTTGCCAATCACTAATCACCGGTTCTTATGGCCAACAAAATCGTCATCAAAGGTGCCTGCGAGCACAACCTGAAATGCATCGACGTCGAGATTCCCCGGGACCAGCTGGTGGTCATCACCGGGGTTTCCGGGAGCGGCAAGAGCACCCTCGCCTTCGACACCATCTACGCCGAGGGCCAGCGCCGCTACGTCGAGAGCCTCTCGGCCTATGCCCGCCAGTTTCTCGGGCAGATGCAGAAGCCGGATGTGGAGAGCATCGAGGGCCTGTCCCCCGCCATCTCCATCGAGCAGAAGACCACCTCGAACAACCCCCGCTCGACGGTCGGCACGGTGACGGAGATCTACGATTATCTGCGCCTGCTCTATGCCCGGGTCGGCCGCGTCCACTGTTCCTCCTGCGGCAAGGAGATCGCCTCCCAGTCCGTGGAGCAGATGGTCGACCGCATCCTCGCCCTGCCGGAAAAGAGCCGCCTGCTCCTTTTGGCCCCCATCATCCGCGGCCGCAAGGGGGAGTATCGCAAGGAGTTGAAGCAGCTGCTGGCCGACGGTTTCGTGCGGGTGCGCATCGACGGCGAGCTGCGCGAACTGGCCGAGGAGATCGTTCTCGACAAGAACAAAAAACACACCATCGAGGTGGTGGTCGACCGGCTGGTGGTCAAGGCGGACGTGCGCGGGCGCCTGGCCGATTCCCTGGAAACCGCCCTGCGCCTGGCCGAGGGGATCGTGCGGGTGGAGATCGTTGACGGCGAAAGCCTGCTCTTTTCCGAACAGCACGCCTGCGTCGAGTGCGGCATCTCCTATCCGGAGATCGCCCCGCGCATGTTCTCCTTCAACAACCCCTACGGCGCCTGTCCCGATTGCTCGGGACTGGGGACGCGGATGTATTTCGATCCCGAAGCGGTGGTGCCCAACCCGGCCCTCTCCCTGCGCGAGGGGGCGGTCGTCCCCTGGGAGACCCGGGGGGGCGGCGGCTACTACTTCCAGCTGATCGAGGCGCTCTCCGACCATTACGGTTTCGACATCAACCTGCCCTTCGAGAAACTGCCCGAGCGGGTGCGCCAGGTGCTGCTGCACGGCTCGGGCAAGGAGGAGGTGCGCTTCTACTTCGACCAGGGGGGCGGGCGCCGCCAGTATTACCACAAGGCTTTCGAGGGGGTGATCCCCAACCTCGAGCGGCGTTATCGCGAAACCGATTCGGATGGGGTGCGGGAGCATCTCGGCCAGTTCATGAACGTCATGCCCTGCCCCACCTGCGACGGCGCCCGGCTGCGCAAGGAATCCCTCTGCGTGCGCGTCGGCGGCCGGAATATCCGCGAGGTGACGGCCCTCTCCATCACCGAGGCGGAAGCCTTCTTCGCCGAACTGCGGTTCGAGAAGCAGGAAGCGGAGATCGCCCGCCGCATCCTCAAGGAGATCCGCGAGCGCCTCTCCTTTCTCTCCCACGTCGGCCTCGACTATCTTTCCCTTGATCGCACCGCCGGCACCCTCTCCGGCGGCGAGGGGCAGCGTATCCGCCTCGCCACCCAGGTCGGCTCCAGCCTGATGGGGGTGCTCTACATCCTCGACGAGCCCTCCATCGGCCTGCATCAGCGGGATAACCGGCGGCTGCTGGAAACCCTGAAGCGCCTGCGGGATCTCGGTAACACGGTGCTGGTGGTGGAGCATGACGAGGAAACCATCCTCGAAGCCGATTTTGTCATCGACATGGGGCCGGCCGCCGGGGTCCACGGCGGCGAGGTGGTGGCCCAGGGGACGCCCCAGGAGATTCTCGCCAATCCGGCGTCCCTGACCGGGCGTTATCTCTCCGGCGAGCTCTCCATCCCCCTGCCCGCCCGGCGGCGGCAAAGCGAGCGCTGCATCGAGGTCAAAGGGGCCGCGGAAAACAATCTCAAGGGGATCGACGTGAAAATCCCCCTCGGGGTGATGACCTGCGTCACCGGCGTTTCCGGCAGCGGCAAGTCGACCCTGGTTATCGACACCCTGTACAAGGCGCTGTCGCAGCGTCTCTACCGCAGCCGCGAGAAGGCCGGCAAGGTCGACGACATCCTCGGCCTGGAGGCCCTCGACAAGGTCATCGATATCGACCAGTCCCCCATCGGCCGTACGCCGCGCTCCAATCCGGCGACCTACACCGGGGTCTTCACCGACATCCGCGACCTTTTCGCCCAACTGCCCGAGGCCAAGGTGCGGGGCTACAAGGCGGGACGGTTTTCCTTCAACGTCAAGGGGGGGCGCTGCGAGGCCTGCGAGGGGGACGGCATCCTCAAGATCGAGATGCACTTTCTGCCCGACGTCTTCGTCACCTGCGAGGTCTGTCGCGGGGCGCGCTACAACCGGGAAACCCTGGAGGTGAAATACAAGGGGAAGAGCATCGCCGAGGTGCTGGACATGACCGCCAATCAGGCGGCGAAGTTTCTGGAGAACATTCCACGTATCAAGAATAAGCTGGAAACCTTGCGCGACGTGGGGCTGGGCTACATCAAACTCGGCCAGAGCGCCACCACCCTCTCCGGCGGCGAGGCGCAGCGGGTCAAGCTGGCCAAGGAACTGGGCAAGCGCGCCACCGGCCGGACCATCTACATCCTCGACGAGCCGACCACCGGGCTGCACTTCGCCGACATCCAGAAGCTCCTCGACGTGCTGCAGCGGCTGGTGGAGAGCGGCAATACGGTGGTGATCATCGAGCACAACCTCGACGTGATCAAGACCGCCGACCACGTTATCGACCTCGGACCCGAGGGCGGAAGCCGCGGCGGGGAGATTGTCGTCGTCGGCACGCCCGAGGAGGTGGCGCGCGACTCCCGCTCCCACACCGGCCGCTATTTGCGTGCTTGCCTCAATCTGTAGGATCGGCGCTCAGGCGGGGGAGATTTCCCGAATTAGATCGCCATTGACGATATAGTGGGCGTCGTGGCTGTAGAG